>JAWOIR010000445.1:0-9781 GCA_046484545.1 Anaerolineales bacterium | reverse complement strand
ATGTGATTGTGACGATCCGCGTCGCGAAAAAACTCCCGGAAAAACGCACCGATGTAAAACGGATCTTCCTGGGTGACGATGACGATTTTGAGGGGGCGATCATGGGAACCGCCGCCCCAGGGGTGCGTATCCCCCGTCATCCCCGATCCCCAAGAAGCGCCCAAATGGCGCTATGGCGCGGCGGGTGCATTGGTGTTGTTGGCGTTGATCGTCTTAGCCATCGGTCAGCCCACTGTCGATGCCAGTTGTCGATTTCGTGTTCGGCGGCGTAGTGTCCGGCGGCGGCGCGCATGTGGCGCAGTTTTCGCTTGGTCAGGGCTTCTTCGGGCAGGCCAAAGCGGCGGGTGGTGCGCGCCTTGACTTCCACGAAAACGGTGAAACCGTCGATGCGGGCAACCAGGTCGATTTCACCGTAGGGCGTGCGGACGTTGCGTTCCACAATCTGATAGCCGCGCGCGGTCAGGTATTCGGCGGCGGCACCTTCGCCCCACTTCCCGATTTTCTGGTTGTGGTTCATGCTTTGAATCTTTCAACAAAGGCGCGGAACTGCTGGCCGATGGTGTGCCGTTTTGGGCCGTTTTCGTCTATCAGTCGCTGATAGTGGCCGAGCATGGTCTGGCTGGTGCGCTGGATGTCGTAGCGTTCGACTTCCTTGCGCGCAGCAACGCTCATTTTCTTCCGCAGGCTTTTTTCCAGGCACAGGCGGGTTAATTTGGCGGTAAACGCGGCCAGGTCGTCGCGCGCCAGCAGCCCGGTGATGTTGTCCTGGATGGTGTCACCCACGCCGACCGAGTGAATGCCGAGCGCGGGCAGGCCGGCGGCCATGGCCTCGATGACTGAGAGCGGATGCACTTCGCTGAGCGAGGCGGTCACGAACAGGTCGCACATTGCCAGGTATCCCGGCAGGTCTTCGTAAGGTACTTTTCCGGTAAAGTGGATGTTTGCCGCCACCGGGCTGGATTTGGCGCGCTCTTGCAGGTCTTTCCTTTCCGGGCCGTCACCGACTATTAAAAGATGCAGGTTATCGACGGTTTGCGCCACACCGATAAAGGCCTTGAGCAGGAAAGACAGATTTTTTTCAGGCGCCAGGCGTCCGGTATAAACCAGCAGCAGGTCTTCGGGCTTGAAATCGAAATCGGCGCGTGCGAGTGGTTGGGCGTTTTTGAATCTCTCGATTTCGACCCCGTTAGGCACGACAACGATGGGCGCGTCGACTTTGAATTTGCGCAGCACGGTTGCCATGCCCGGCGAGGGCGAGATGACCAGGTCAACCGCGCTGCAAAAATTTGGCATGTAGGTTTCCATCAGCGTTTCGGTGATGCTTTCCGGCAGGCCCGGCAGGTAGGTGTGGGCGTAGATGTCGTAACGGGTGTGGTTGGTGAAAACAATCGGGATGTTGAGCGGAGGGCAGTAGCGCAGGGCCAGTCTGCCGCTCAGGAAGGGATGATGAACGTGGACGACATCCATGCTCTGGATGAGGGCTTTGGCTTTGCGGTTGTGCTGGAAGGATAGGTAGAATCCGGTATCGGTCAGCGGCAAACCGGGCGAGCGGACGACGCGGCGTTCGTCGTCTTCGTGGTCGGTATCGCCGAAAGTGAAGACGTAAACTTCGTTCCCGGCCTGCTCCAAGATGCGCTTATTCAGTTCGATGTAATTGGTGATGCCACTCATGTACGGCTTGTAAGTATCAGCCATCATGCCGATGCGCATAGGGTAACTCCTTGTCGTTGTTCTAATTTTGCAGGTTGCGCTTTCACCCCTCCTATTATATACTCAACCCTGACCTATAAATGGTTCTCTGATATTTGCCGTAAAGAAACCCTGACTGTCTTACCTGTGTGGCCGCTTTGTGGCCTGCGAGAAAAAATGGAAATTTGATGTACATGCCTGCGAAGCAGGCATGTACATCAAATTTCCGGCTCTCCTCAGCAGATGGCGTTATGGAAACTTATCACGGGAATTTCAAAAGAGCCCATAAACCTAAGGAGGGTCTTATGACCGATAACGCCCAGGTGGCGATTTTTATTGATTATGACAACATTGAAATCAGTGTTGCCGATGTTATGGGGAAGAATGCCGATGTAGATTGGAGCGAGATTCTGGAGACGGCCACGCGCATTGGGCGGATTGCCCTGCGCCGGGCCTATGCCGATTGGGCCATTTACCCTGACCGCCAGCGCGAATTGCTGGGGCGTGGTATCGAACTGGTGCATGTTTCCAGCAAACGCGGCAAGAACGCAGCCGACATCCGGATTGTGATGGACGCGCTGGACATGATTCACCGCGGCACATCCGTCAGCCATATTATGCTGATTTCAGGGGATGGCGATTTCACCGAATTGGTGCATCGTCTGCGTGCCGACGGCAAAACCGTTATCGGCATGGGCGTCAGCGGGACGAGTGCCGAGTATCTCGTCAATGCCTGTGATGAGTTCATCTATTACGACAAACTGGTTGCGCCGCCTGCGCCGGTTAAACCAGCCAGGCAGGCCAAACCGGTTAAAAACGGCAAGGAAGAACCGGCTCCGCAGTCAGTGGCTTCTTTCGATATCAGCGAAGCGCGTCAGTTGTTGCGCAAGGTGCTGCAATCAGAAGAGGACGAGTGGATTTTGGCCGCTGGTTTGAAGCAAATCATGCTGCGCTTCAGCCCGTCTTTCAATGAGCGCAACTATAACTTCAAAAGTTTCAAGGAATTCTTGTCAGCTCAAACCGATATTGTTGAAGTGCGCCTGAATGAAAACCAGCAAATTGAGGTGCGGCTGGCAGAGGAATCGGAGCAGGCGGTTTCCCAGGTTCCCGACGCCCTGCTCGACCGTTACCTGCAAATTTTAGCCAGCCAGAAAATTCGCATGACGCCCAACGAGTTCCGCCCGGCGATTGTTTTCAAATTTCATGAATTTTTGAAGGGCAACCCGGAACTGACCCTGACGCAGTTGAAAGACCGCGTGCAGGCCCATTTCGAGGCCAATGCGCCGCACGTCAAAATGCAGTACATCACAGAGGCGGCCCACCAACTTTTTCACACCTATTGTTTCATTTTCGACCAGGAAGATGCAAACTACGATTCAGACGTTCGCCTGTGGGACAAAAATGTCTCGCTGGGACCTGAAATCAACCGCGCCACCGACCTGCTTGATACCTGTGACAAGGGTTTGCTGCAAAAACTGGGCAAGGCCCTCGGCTCACCTGATAAGGTCAACAAGGAAGTGGCTGCCCGTCTTTTATACGGTAGTTTACGCGGGCAGGGCATGTTGGAACATGTCGCTGACTTGATTGGCGAACTGAAAGAGCAAAAGGAAAAGGAAAAGAAGTAAGCATTAATGGTGAAATTGGTTTTGCGTGACAATCAATACGAAGTCAAAGCGGGCATGACCCTGCTCTCCTCGCTGGAGAAGATTGGGGTCTTGCCCGAATCTGTTATCGCGGTGCGTAACGGGGAAATGATTCTCGAAGACGAAATCCTGAAAGACGGCGACGAGGTCAAACTGGTCTCCGTCATTTCCGGCGGGTAGCGGGATGAAGTGCAAGGCTTGCGGCGGCAAGGCGACCGTCAACATGCGCCAGCACAAACTGGCCCTGTGCAGCCCGCATTACCTGGCGTGGGTTCCCCAACAGGTGGCGCGCGCCATCAAAAAATACTGGATGTTCGGCCCCGACGAGCGCGTGCTGGTGGCCGTTTCGGGCGGTAAGGACTCGCTCTCGCTCTGGGATATTCTGCATAACCTGGGCTACCAGGCGGATGGCTTGTATCTCGGCTTGGGAATCGACGAGGAGATTGGCTACTCGGACGAATCGCAGCGCCTGAGCCAGAAATTCGCCGATGAGCGCGGACTGAAACTGCATGTGGTCGACATCGAGAAGGAATACGGTGCGTCGATCCCGGTGCTGGCTGAAAGAAGCAGGCGCGGGCATGGGCGTCCGTGCGCGGTTTGTGGGGTCGCCAAACGGCATGAGATGAACCGTATTGCCCGCGATATGGGCTACGATGTGCTGGCAACCGGCCATAACCTGGACGATGAAGTCGCGGTCTTGTTTGCCAATACCCTGTCGTGGTCTGCCGACCTGCTCCGACGCCAGGAGCCGGTCTTGCGCGAGAGCGACGGTCTGGCGCGCAAGGTCAAGCCGCTCTGTCGCTTCTACGAAAAAGAAATGGCGGCCTACGCCCTGCTGCGCAATATCGAATACGTGTATGAAGAGTGTCCGTTTTCAGTCGGTTCGACTTCGATTTATTACAAGGAACTGCTCAACCGTCTCGAAAACGAACGTCCGGGGGCAAAACTGGCTTTTTACGTCAAATTCCTGGAAGCCAAAAAGAAGGGCCTGTTCACCCCGGCCACCGAAAAAGACTTCGTGCTGACCGAATGCCCAAAATGCGGACAGCCCACCTCGGGAGATGGGCTGTGTACGTTTTGTAAGATTATGGGGAAAGTTTAGACCTTTGTCATCGTCACAAAGACCTGCGGGCGGCGCTTGGTCTCGTTGAAGACAAAAGACCGCACCACATCGACAATATCTTTCTCGACGTTTAATCCGCCACCCTGGATGACATCGGCCACGCGCTTGCGCACGGCGGGAATGAGTGTCTCGGCTTCTTCGGCTGAGATAAAGCCGCGCGTCAGGATTTCGGGGTCATCGAGCAGGCGGTTTGAGTATTTGTCGATGCCCAGGTTGACGAGCAGCAGCCCGGAGCGTGACAATTGTTCACGTTCTTTGAGCAGGCTGCGGTCCATATCACCAACTGCGTTGCCCTCAACGAAGACATAACCGCCGGGGATGCGTTCGCCCAAACTGACTTTGCCATCTTGCATTTCAATAACTTGTCCATTTTCTGCAACGAAAATGCGCTCTTCAGGAACACCAATTTCTTTTGCCAGTGTTGCGTGTCTCCTGAGTTGGCGTAATTCGCCGTGTATGGGTATGAAGTATTTTGGCCTGACCAGGCTGAGCATTAGTTTTTGCTCTTCCTGGCTGGCGTGACCTGAAACGTGTACGAGCGCGATGGCGTCGTAAATCACATTCGCGCCCATGCGCAACATGCGATTGATGGTTTTGCTGACGGCTTCCTCGTTGCCGGGAATTGGGTGCGAGGAGAGCACAACCGTGTCACTGGCTTTCAGGTCGAACTGGCGATTGGTGCCCGCTGAGAGTCTCCCAATAATGGAAGAGGGTTCGCCTTGCGAACCTGTACACATCAGAATGACCTGGTCATCTGGCATTTTCAGAGCGGCATCAATGGTGACCAGGGTTTCATCAGGGACTTTTAAGTAGCCCAGTTTTCGCGCCATTTTTGAATTATCAATCATGCTGATGCCAACAAAAGCGAGTTTGCGATTGTTGCGCACGGCGGCGTCTGCAACCTGCTGCATACGCGAGATGAGCGATGCGAACGTAGCAATCAGGACGCGTCCCTTTGCATTTTTGATGCTTTCGTCCAATGCCGGTTCAATCACACGTTCGGACGGGGTCCAGCCGGGACGCTCGGCGTTGGTCGAGTCGGACAATAGCAGGTCGACCCCGCGCGTCGAGAATTCTGCCAGTTTGGCGAAATCAGTTGGCCAGCCGTCCACCGGTGTGTGGTCGAATTTGTAATCGCCGGTGTGGACGACGAGTCCGGCTTTTGTGCTGATGGACAGCCCAACTGCGTCGGGGATGGAGTGGCTGACGTGGAAAAACTCGACCTTGAACGGCCCGATTTGGACGGTTTCTCCGGCCTGCACCTGGCGCAAGTCTGCTTTTCCGGTCAGTCCATTACGCGCCAGTTTGACTTCGACCAGTCCCAGGGTGAGCGGCGTACCATAGATGGGCGCAGGTATTTGGCGCAGGACGTGGGGAATGGCGCCGGTATGGTCTTCGTGACCGTGCGTGATAATGATACCGACAATTTTATCGGCTTTGTCTTGCAGATATTCGAAGTCGGGAATGATATAGTCCACCCCCAGCATGTCGTTATCGGGGAACATTAAACCGGCGTCAACCAGCATTATCTGGTTGTTGAATTCGTAGGCCATCATGTTCTTGCCTACTTCCCCTAGCCCTCCCAGGGGAACTATTCTTAATTTGTTGTTTTGCATGAAATTACATATACCTTTCGTAAGTTGAAATAATTATCCGCTAATGCGGTTAGATTCGAGGTTTGAAAGAAAAAATCCCTCGTTTGTGTTGACGAGGGACGCTTTATTACAAGATTCACTTCGCAACACTGCCAAAGCACAGCAAGTGTTTTAATACCAGACAATTATAGCAAAGGATGGCTGATTTGTCAAACGAATTTTCGGGCTCTCTGATATTTGCCGTGAAGAAGCCCGCATTTTGGGGCGTGAGCGTACGCACGCTCACGCCCCAAAATGCGGGGGCTTATCACGGGAATTCCTAAACAACCATTATTCAGCGATTTTTACACAATTGCGCCCGGCGTCCTTGGCTTTGTAGAGTGCATTGTCGGCGGCGGTTAGCAGGCTGTGACCGTTTTGCCCGTGCAAGGGCAGGCAGGCTATGCCTATTGATACGGTTGCCTGGATGGAAATTTTTGCAGTTTTGTGACGATATTGTTCAAATGCATGTCTGATTGTTTCAGCGTATTGAAGCGTTTCCTCGACCCCCATCTCTGGCAAGACAATGATGAATTCTTCGCCGCCATATCGACACGGAATGCCCTCATTGCCGATTTTTTTCTGAAACAATTCCCCAAGATATTGCAGGATTTCATCACCTGCCTGGTGACCGTGGGAGTCATTCACGGCTTTGAAATGGTCAATATCCACCATCATCAGGCTCAAGGGCAAATTCTTGGCCTGGCATTGCTTGATTTTCTCAGGCAAAATCTCTTCGAGGTAGCGCCGGTTGAACAGGCCGGTTAGCGCATCGCGGATGGCTTGTTCACGCAGTTGGGCTTGCAGGGCTTCGATTTTTTCCAGTTGTGATTTTAGTTTTTTGTTGGCGCGTTTCAGACTGGCCTGGGCCCGTTTGCGTTCTTCCAGTTCATGCAGGCTGTTGGTATACAGGCGGGTATTTTCAATTGCAATCGCGGCCTGCAGGCTGAAGGCTCTCAAGCGTTCTGCATGGGAATCGTTGAAAAATCCCGGTATGTTGCTATCGACACTGATAAAACCTACAACTTTGTCTTTGATAACAATTGGCACGCCAATGTAGGATTTTATCCATCCTGCTGGTTTTGTTTTTACCCAATTCGGATAGTGGTCTGTGTGAGAGATGCACAGAGGCTGCCTACTTTTGTGCATTGTTTTCATGTTCTTGAATTTGTTGAGCGAGAAATCCAGGTCGAGGATGTCTTCGTTGCTCAATCCGTATTGCTCATATCCTTTGGCCCGCAGGAAGCGAATTTTTCCGCGCTCAATCATGCTGATATTAGCAGCAGTGGCTTCGACAGCGGCATCAAGATTGTCCAGAATTCTGTCCAGGACTTCGTCAAACTCCAGTGTGGAGGTAATCGCCGCGGCTGTGTCGTACAGGGCTTCGGCGAAAAGCCGTTGCTCCCTTTCGGCTTGTTGGGCCTGGCGGCGCTCGGTGATGTCTTCGCCGATGCTGGCTGAACCGGTTACTTTTCCATTGGCGTCGCGCAATAAGATGTTGCTCCAGGCAATTAGCAAGGATTTGTCTTCGCTGGTCAAGATTTCATTCTCATGGCGCGAGACAATTGTCTCCCTTTGAATGGCGCGTTTGTATTCATCATGAGTTGGCCCTGTGCTTTGGGTTGGAAAAACCTCGAACCAATTTTTTCCGAGAATTTCCCGCATCTGCAAACCCGTTTTGTTGAGAAAATACTCATTGCAAAAGATGATATTTCCCTCTGTGTCAAGCATGATGGCGAACAGGTATATCTTTTCGAGAATTTCCCGAAATCTTCGCTCGCTTTCTTTCAGCGCGTTTTCAGTCTCTTTTCTCTGGGTGATGTCGGACGCAAAAACGACGATTGACATGACTTCATTGTTGGAATCAAAAATGGGAATGGCGGAAAGCGTCCCCCAGAACAGGCTGCCATCGGTGTGACGGTAGCGCAACTCTAAAGAAAATTTTTCAACTTCCCCGATAATCAGGGATTCAAAAAGGTAGCGACTGTAGGGAATGTCGCTCTTGAAAATATACCTGGAGATGTTTTTTCCAATCAGGTTTTCGGCAGATTCGCCCAGTAATTCGGCCCAGCGTTCGTTTGAGAAGGTGATGCTCCCGCTTGGGTCAAGCAGGTAAATGCCGGCATCAGCGTGTTCAAAGATGTTTTTGAGTTGGATGCGGCTTTGATGGAGTTCTTCGAGATTGTGTCTTTGCTCGCTGACATCCATTTGGGTGACAAGCAGGGCTTTTTGGTCGTTGTAAACAATCTTGCGAATGGAGGTTGCCACCCAGATGGACTGATTGTCGCTTGTTTTGAGCGGCAATTCCAGGTAGTCAATTTTGCCTTTTGCTTCGAGTATGGCGAGGATTTCGTGTCGTTTTTGCGTGTCCCGGTAAAAATACAGACCGCGTAGTTCCTTGATATTCTTTTGTTCAAGGTTGTATAACTTCAGCCCGGCAGGGTTAACATACAGGATATAGTCTTTCTCCTGGCTGGTAACAATAATTGGAAATGGGGCGTTTTCAAACACATTGCGCAGATTCTCTTCGCTCTGGCGCATTGCAGCTTCAGAACGCACTCGAATGCTGATGTCGTGCAGGACGAACATTGTGCCGCGCAACTGTCCCTGGCGGTCAGAAATTGGAATTTTCATCACTTCCAGCGACAAATCAGCCGGGGGCGGAAGGTAAATGTCCTTGTACGGCATATCATCTTTGGTGAATACCTGCTTGATTTCAGGCAGGTGATTCAGGATTTGTTCAAAGGGTACGCCGATGACTTGTTTTACGTTGTTCAGTTGCAGTAGATAGCGCGCCGCCTGGTTGATGTCAACCACGCGGCGCTGGTTGTCGAGCACGATGATTCCGTCCAGCAGATTGTCGAGCAGGGTGTCGCGGGCAATCGGCACCAGATCAATCAGTCGGTGACGGAAAATGCCCCAGGCGATGATGATGCCGCTCAGGGCGTAAGCGACGGGCTGCAGGGATTCCGCCCAGACCGAAGGCAGGTTATCCAGATGGGGTAAGTTAACGACCGCCGCAAGCCAAGTGACAATCGCCGCTGCCAGCAGGTAGTTGGCATGGGCGCGGTGGTTGGCCGGGTAACGGATAATTGCCGTAACCAGCAAGAGTGTGGCGATTATCCGTATCAGATAGGTGTAGGCCAGGTATACCCCGTAAAAATTTCCGTGAAGAAGTATGTTTCGAGCTGATTCAAGCCCGGGTTCGGGAGACATCCAGAAGGCCTGGCGCGCTTCGCTGCCCAGGGCCAGGATTGCGATGAGGAGCGGAATCAGCCACAAGAGCAGCGCCCGGCCCTGGGACAGGAAATAGTCCTGCCGGATATATTCGAGGACAAAAATTAGGAAGAAGGTAGCTGTGCAGACCTGGCAGATGGCAGACAGTGTTGCCAGCAGGTTGAATTGGGCCGGGCTGGTTACCAGCCCGACCAGCCCGGATACGATGCTCCAGACGCTGACCGTCAGCAGCAATAAGGCGAGCGGAATGGCTCCTGGGGCGGGTCTTTGCCGCCAGGCTGTGATAGCGGCAAAGACGGAGGCGATTGCCGCCATCAGCAGGGCCAGGGGGAATACTAATTGGGGCAAGTTCATTAAGGTCTACGGACGCAATAGGGTCAGTTTAGAAAAGCATACCGCATTTTTTTGATGTCGGGGGTTTCAATTACGGTACACGCTTTACAAAAAAGAAAGGC
>JAWOIR010000248.1:0-2511 GCA_046484545.1 Anaerolineales bacterium | reverse complement strand
GCTTGAGGCCGAACCACTGCCGGGCCGGCACCAGCAGGGTGCCGACCATCGCGAAGCCCGAGAACACGGCGCCGGCCACGAAGTAGGGCGGGAAGATCGTCGTGTGCCAAAGCGAACCAGAAGTTATTTTCGTTATAAAAACGGCTTATTTTTAAACGAATCGTCAAAGCATTTTGCGGCAAGTACAACCCTATTGCATAATAGATAAAGATTCTCTGATATTTGCCGTAAAGAAGGCCGCATTTTGGGTGTGAGCCGCGCGTATGCGCGGCTCACACCCAAAATGCGGGGCTTATGATAAAGAGCCTATTCGAAAAACCGCATTGTATGCCCGGTTAGGGAGAAGAAACGCTCCAGGCTTTGCTTCGAGAGCACCAGGCTGGCGGTATTGACCAGCGGATGACACAGGAAAAATTCGCCGTCCCAGATTTCGGTGTCTATCCACAACTCGACCTGGCGCGCGCTGTCGTTGACCAGCCCAAGCACAGTCACAGAGCCGCGCGTCACCCCCAACAGGTTATGCAAATGCGATTCGGATGCAAAGCGTAGTTTGGGACAATCCAACTGGAGTGACAGGCTGTCGAGGCGCACCTGTTTTTCGCAAGCCGTCACCGCCAGGAAAAATCGCCGTCCTTTTTTATCACTCAGGAAGAGATTCTTAGTGCTGACCGCCGCCACCGGCGGACGATGCAGGGCGGCTTCTTCGCAGGTGAATACAGCCGGATGGCTGAGATACTGGTACGAGATTTGTCGCTGGTCGAGGAAGGCCAGCATTTCTTGTTCGCTGGTAATCATGGCATGGTTTGGGGTTTTTGATACAGGCCATTTTCGAGGATGTAATCATACACCCTGGGGTGTAGATAATAACGAAAAGACGCGCTCTTGGCTACACGCCCACGGATTTGACTGGATGAAATCTCCAGCAGGGGAACGTCCACCAACCGAACTTTGGCCGACAGGCCGGGAATCTGCCCATCCAGCGTAGACAAATCCACCGCGTCGCCCGGGCGGCGCATGACGCCCAGGACATGGCACAGGCGGACGATTTCCGCCGGTTCGCGCCAGGTCGGCAGGTCGCGCAGCGAATCGCCGCCCATGAGAAAGACCAGTTCGCGCGAGGGTTCCTGCTCTTTGAGCAGACGCAGGGTTTCGACCGTGTAGTGCGGGCCGGGACGATTGATTTCGGCCTGGCAAATCTCAAAGCGCGGCTCGTCTGCAATGGCCAGATGCAGCATCTCCAGCCGCTGTGCGAGCAGGGTAATCGGTTGTCCGGGCTTGTGGGGCGGGTCGGGCGTCAGCAGCCAGAGCAGGCGATTCAGTCCCAACTGCGAGAGCGACTCGGAGGCCAGAATCAGGTGTCCGAGGTGGGGTGGGTCAAAGGTCCCGCCGAAGATGCCGGTCAGGTTGGTCATCGTCAAAATATCCTGAAACCCTTATGAAGCCCGTCTCAAAATCCTGAACGGATTGCCGCCCCACCAGAAATCCAGCCCCTGCAGGAACAGGCTGACTTGCGAAAAAGCAAACCAGAGCAGAAAAACCGTCAGCACGATGGAGGCGGTGTCAATCCAACGCGGCAGGGATTCGGTCAGTTCGGCCACCTGGTCGCGCCAGCCGGTCAATTTTTCGTCATAATCGCTGAGGACTTCTTGGAAGTGTTTCAGGTTCTGGCGGGTTTCTTGCAGGTCACCGCCCATCAGGTAGGAGGCATCCTTAAGAAAAAGGGATGCTTTTTCAGCCAGGGCTTCTATACCAACAATTTGCTTATCCAGCGAGAAGCCGATGTCGATGATTTCAACCAGCAACTCATCGCCGGGAAGGTTCAAGTTAAGAAAAGGGATGTTGTTGAGTTGCTGCAAAAAATTGCGTATCTCCTGCACGGCATCGATGGCGATATTGATTTGTTCTCGTGTGCCTTGCAAGCCCGGCAGCACCTGATCTTCCACGGTTTTGTCCACTTCGCCGAACAGGCTGCGTGCCAGGTCCAATTCTTTCTTGAGTTCGGCCAGTGTCTCTTCCGCCGCATCAACGATGCGCAGGGTACGGTCGATTTCGAGGCTGGCATCCTGCAGGGAGGTTTGCGCCAGTTCGAGTTCGGTATCTATCATTTGCAGGCGCGTGAGAACTTCTTCCTTGAGGGCAGGGTTGTAAAACCAGATTGCGCCAACAGAAAACAGGCTCAACAGAAAAAAGACGACGCTTAGGCCAATCAATAAACCGGCAAAAATTTTTCTTATCATAATTTATCCTCCAGGCAAGGTGCTTTCATTATACCCAGCCTGAGGCGCAGACTCCAAATTTGGGCTCTTTGGATATTCCCGTGGTAAGTCCCGCATTTTGGGATGTGACGCGCGCGCGTTTGCGGCGCGTCACATCCCAAAATGCGCCCTTCTTCACAAAAAATGCCTCTTGACAAAGCTCGCGGGTTAGACTATCATCTAATTAGACATATGTCTAACACAAGGACGAGAAAACGTTCATTCATGCCAAAGTTTCAGGAGGAACACCATGTTT
>JAWOIR010000208.1:0-8357 GCA_046484545.1 Anaerolineales bacterium | reverse complement strand
CACAACCGCCTGGCAGATATTGGCACGCGAGACCGTGCCGAGCAGGCGTCCATCCTTGACCACCGGCAGCAGGCGGATTTGCCTGCTGACCAGGATGGCCGAGGCTTTGGCGACATGGTCTTCTGGCAGCAGGGTAATCGGCTCGCGGATAATCAGCGGCGCAATCGGGCGGTGCGACAGTTCGGCCCCACGCCGCAGGAAAACCTGGTAGGCGTCGTCGAGCGTGCCGCCTTCTTCCAGAATTTCGTCAATGTCAGGCAGGGCCGCGCGCAGGATGTCGCCTTCGGAGAGAACGCCGATAAACCCGCCGGATGAATCCACCACCATCAGGTCGCTGACACCCGAAAGGGCCACAATCTCTGCCGCCACGTGCAGGTTTGAATCGGCGCGGATGCGGGCGACGTGTGTAGTCATCACCCCTTTGACGTACATATAAGAAGGCTGGCTGACAGCCTGCCAGTCTTCGAGAAGTTCATCCAGGTATTCAAGGTTTTTGGCCTTCCAGGGCCTGACCAGGTAATAGTGAATGCCCAACTGGTTGATGGCGGTAATGGCCGTTTCACTATCTTTTGTTTCAGCCAGCAGCACCCGGCGGGCATCCGGGTGCAGACCACCTGCCTTGCTGAAAAATTCCGTGCCGGGCATGTCGGGCAGCGATTGGCCAACCAGCAGGAGCGCCACGCTGTCGTTTTCGTTGCGGTGCTGTTCGAGGGCGCTCAAAACCTGCCCGCCGGTATCGGCCCGCAGGACGCGGTACTTGTCGGCGTAGCGGCTGCGCAGGTCGCTCTCGATGCGCTCACTTTCGCCCGAATCGGGTTGCAGGATGTAAATAAAGGGAGAATTCATCACAGCACCGCCCTTCTGCCTCAGGCCTATTCAGGCAGTTTGGCAATCGCTTCGATTTCAATCAAAAGGGCCGGGTCTACCAGCGCCGAAAGCACGGTCGCGCGAGCCGGGCGCGGCTCAGAGAAATATTCCGAGTAAATCTGATTGAAAGGCTGGAAAAATTCCGACTTGGTGATGAACACAGTGGCTTTCACCAGGTCGTCGTAATCACAGCCCGCGGCGCGCAAAATCATGCCGATGTTTTCGATAGTCTGGCGGGCCTGCTCCTCGATGGTGCTGCCCAAATAGCCATCCGGCGCGCGGCCCACCTGGCCGGAGATAAACAAAAATCCCCCGCTGATGAGCCCTGGCGAGTAGGCGCCCAGGGTCTTTGGCGCACCTTCGGGAAATACTGCGCGTTTGTCTTTTGTCATGTGTCACTCTCCTTGTGTGGTTGGATGGTTCGAGTATACCTGATAAAAAATGTCCAATTCAATAATCGGTTCTTTAGGAATTCCCGTGGTAAGCCCCCGCATTTTGGGGTATGGGCGCGCGTACACGCGCCCATACCCCAAAATGCGGCCTTCTTCACGGCAAATATCAGAGAGCCCAATAATCAAGAATGGTCTGTTGTCCCACAATCGGTTAAAATTGAGGCATTCAATGGAGACTCATCATGCCATTCGACTTTTCCCAAGCCCCTGACCGCTCACTGACCAACAGCCTGAAATGGACGCTCTACCCTCCAGACGTGTTGCCGTTATGGGTGGCGGATATGGACTTCCCGGCCCCACCCGCCATCAACGAAGCCCTGGCGCGGGCTGTGGCACATGGCGTACATGGGTACGAATTTCCAACCAAACGCCTGCGCAAAATAATGGCTGCGCGCATGGAAAAGTTATACGGCTGGCAGGTCAAGCCAGAGTGGGTCATCGCCACGCCAGGAATCATCGCCGGGTTCAACGCCGCTGCCTGGGCCGTTTGCGAACCCGGACAGGGCATCCTGACCCAGCCGCCGGTTTATCCGCCTTTCTTGAGCCTGCACAAAAACATCGGCCTGACCCACCAGGACGCGCCCCTGCGCGAAGTCCACGAGGGAAAACATCTTATCCGCTATGAAATTGACTTCAACCAGTTTGAAGCGGCCTTCGATACAGACGCGCCAACGCGCATGTTCCTGCTCTGCAATCCGCACAACCCGACCGGAAGGGCTTTCAACCGCGAAGAACTGCTCAAAATAGCTGAAACCTGCCTGACGCATGACACCATCATCGTCTCGGACGAAATTCACAGCGAACTGACCTTGCCGCCCAACCGGCACATCCCGATTGCCGCGCTCGACCCCGAAATCGCCGCCCGCACCATCACCCTGATTGCCCCCAGCAAAACCTTCAACATCCCCGGACTGTTCACCGGCTTCGCCATCATCCCAGATGCTGAACTACGCCGAAAATTCCGCCACGAGACCGAGCGTCTGTGTATGCACGTCAACAGTCTGGGGCTGGTCGCTGCCGAAGCGGCTTTCTCCGGTGCGTGTGATGAATGGCTGCACGAGTTGCGCATCTACCTGGCCGCCAACCGTGACTTTGTGACCAATTTTGTGCGCGACAATCTGCCCGGCGCGCGCGTCACCCATCCCGAAGCAACCTATCTGTCCTGGCTCGATTTCCGCACCCTGAACCTGTCCCCCGACCCGTATCAATTCCTGCTAAAAAAAGCCAAAGTCGCGCTGACAGACGGTAAAGACTTCGGTCAGGGCGGTCAGGGCTTCGCGCGGCTCAATTTTGGCTGTCCGCGCCCGATTTTGGCAGATGCACTGGGAAAAATCGCAACAATCTGGCCTTTTCAAGGCTAAGGCTATTTCAGAAACCCCGCGATAAGTCCTCGCATTTTGGGCAAATATCAGTGAGCAAGTAAACTAATGCGTTTTACCAAAAACTGTACTACAATAGTAACTGGTTCTTTGAGAGTTCCCGTGATAAGTCCTCGCATTTAGGGGTATGAGCGTGCTTATGCACGCTCATACCCCAAAATGCAGCCTTCTTCGCAGAAAATATCAGAGAACCTAGTAACTGTAAGGTTGCTGTTATGTCCTCTTACATTCTCCTGCGAGTAAAATAAACCTACGGAGCGACTTAGTGATATGGATGATACGATTACCATTCTTTATGTTGAAGACAACCCTGATAACCGTATGTTAATTCGGCGTGTCATGGCAGTAGAAGGATATATGGTTGAGGAAGCGGACAGCGCAAAAGAAGCCCTGGAAAAATTGAAATCATTGCGTCCGAATTTGATTCTGATGGACATTAATATGCCCGAAATGGACGGGTACACCCTGACATCTCATATCCGCCAAATGCCGAATATGGGCGGTATCCCCATTGTCGCCCTGACTGCAAACGTAATGAAGGGTGACAGGGAAAAATCACTGGAAGCAGGTTGCGACGGTTATATTCAAAAACCGATTGACATAGACACAATTGTCATGCAAATTGAGCGCTACCTGAAGAGATAAATTATGAGCGAAAACGACACTGCCCGCCCAATCACATCCCCAAGAGGCGATGGGCCTCGGAAACCCAGTATCCCAAAAGATGCGACTGTTCTGGTCGTTGAAGATAATGTATCCAATTTTGTGCTTATCGCAAGACTGTTGGGCTTTATGGGGATTCATTGTGAGTGGAAAACATCGGGTTATGAAGTTGTGGAATACGCCGACACTCTCTCCCGCCTGGATTTAATTCTGATGGATATTCGCCTGCCCTACGAAGATGGCTACGGCGCGTTGAAGAAAATCCGCGCATCAGAGCGATTGAAAGATGTTCCCATTGTCGCTGTGACAGCCGAAGCCAGCCTGGAGCAAATGAACAAGGCCCGCGCGGCAGGCTTCAACGGTTTCCTCGGCAAACCTTTGGACCCCGATAAATTCCCGGAGCAAATCAGGCGGATTCTTACCGGCGAACCGGTCTGGGAAATCCCTTACGAAGAAAGATAAACAGGGCGAGGAGGTTTCTAATCAACAAAGAAACAGCCTCGTTTTTTTGTAATTTATCCATACACTGAGAGAAACCATGAGCAAAACCGCTCCATCAAAAAACGAGACCAACACTATCATTAAACTGCACGAAAAAAACTATGCGCTATTCAAAGCGCGAACCGAGAAGGATGTTAACACGATAATCCAGGGGGCACTCAAGACTTTGCCTTATCTCTCGGCGTATTACATCGCCACAGAAACCGGTCTCGAACTCATTTTCTCCTACGACCCTCGCAACAAAAAAACAATTCAGGGCATTCAAAAAATGCTGACCGTTTCAGCCACCGAAATGGCAAAGTATTTTTCAGAAAGCGCCAAAATCATCGAACTCAATGACCCCGCCCTAAGCCTGGAAATTGTGGCCACTTTCCAGAAAGCGGACTGTAATACCCTGGCAATCGTCCCGACTATTGAGGATGTGGTGACGACCGGGGTCATTTTTCTGGGAAGCGTAGAAAGCAAACCGATTGATAAAGACTTGCTTGCGCCTGTCATCCTATTGGCAGAAACCGTTCCACAAGTCCTGGCAAACATCAAGGCCACCCGCGCAACCCAGCAACGCCTGCGCGAATTGGAAGCCATCTCCGATACAAGCCAACTGATTTCTTCGAGCAAAAACCTGCAAGAGTTGTATGAAGTTTTGCACAGGCAAGTTAAGGAGACGATTGGCGAAGTAAACTTCGCCATCGCCCTGTTCAATGCCGAGAGCCAGAGCATTGCTGTCCCCTATATGTATGACCAGGAAGGCGTCAGCCAGGTTGACCCGTTCCCGCTTGGCGAGGGGCTGATATCCATCCTGCTGCGCACCCGCCAACCGCTGATGCTTGTCGAAGATTCAGAACGGCGCGCGCGCGCGTTGGGCGCAAAATTTATCGGCAAGCCCGCCCAATCCTGGCTGGGCTGTCCGTTTGTCATCGGCGGCGAGGCCGTCGGCGCTATCGTCATTCAAGACCTGGAAAAAGAGAATCGCTTCACCCAGGACGATTTACGCTTCATCACCTCGCTTTCAGCCCAAATCGGCGGCGCAATCAATAATACCCGCCTGCTCGAACAAGCACACAAGCGTGCCCTGCAACTTCAGACCGTCGCCGAAATCTCGCGCGAAGTCTCCAGTTCGCTGATTGTGGACAACCTGCTGCGCCAGGCCGTGCAATTGACCTGTGAACGCTTTGACCTTTATCATGCCGCTGTTTTCCTGCTCGACGAAACCAAAGAATTCGCCGTCATTCGCGAAGCCACCGGCGAAGCGGGCGCACAGATGAAACGCGCCGGACACAAATTGTCGGTCAGCTCAAAATCCATTGTCGGGTATGTCGCCAAAAACAACGAACCTTTGGTCGTCAACGACACCAGCAAAGACCCCAACTATTACGCCAACCCGCTAATGTCAGAAACACAGGCAGAGGCTGCCCTGCCGTTGCGCGTTGGTAACGAGGTGATTGGCGTACTGGATGTGCAAAGCCGCCAGACCTTTGTCTTTACTGAAGAAAACATCAAAATCATGCAAATTCTGGCCGACCAAATGGCTGTCGCTGTGGTCAACTCACAACTATTCGCAGAAGCCCAGGAACGGCTTTCACAGCACCGCCTGCTGCATCATGTCACAACAGCAGCGGCTTCGAGCACCACCATCGAAGAAGCCCTGAACAGCGCGGTTCAAGGCCTGCAAGTGACCCTGGGCGGTGACCAGATTGCCATCCTCCTTTCGGACAAGGAACAGAAAAATCTGGAAGTGCGCGCTTCGATTGGCTATCCCAACGAAGAATCCGCCAAACTAAAAATCCCGTTCGGCGTCGGCATTACCGGCTGGGTGGCCCAACACCGCCAACCGCAACGTGTTAACGATGTAGCCAAGGATTCGCGTTACATTGCCGTCAACGCCAAAGTGCAATCCGAATTGGCAATTCCCCTCATATATCGCAATGAGGTATTGGGGATTCTAAATGTGGAAAGTTCAAGGGCAGGCGCATATAGCGAAAACGACGAAGAAATGCTCGGCACACTGGCCGGAAGCCTGGCCGCCATTATTGCTCATTCGCGCCTCCTTGAACAGTTCCGCACACAAATTGAGCGCGAACGTATGTTGTACGAAATCACCAACAAAATCAGGCGCACTTCAAGCGCAGACCGCATCCTATCCATCACCGCCGATGAAATCGGTAAGATGCTCTCGGCCAAGCGTGTTAATATCAAAGTGAAATTGCCCGAATCTGAAAACCTTTAGCAACCCGGACGGAGATATTTCTTTCCATGCAAAGCCAAAAAATGAAAAAATTCATCCCTTCAATACGGGTCAACCTAAGCCTGGGCGCAAAACTTCTTACAATTGCGGTTTTACTCCTGCTGGTTGTCCTCGGCGTGAGTTTTTACCAGACCAATCAAACCATCCTTGCCAACCTGGAACAAGAAGCCATCCGGGAGTTGAATGCTGCTGCCGGAATTATGGCGCAACAAATTGAAGGGGACAAAAATTCAGCGCTCATGGTAGCGGCCAGTGTTGCGAATCGCCCTGATGTTCAGCGCCTGACAGCCGATAACGACAGGGATGGCCTGCAAGCCCTGCTCATGCCCCTTTTTGGACAATATCGGGAGCAGCATAAAGTCGTTCATTTCAATATTATCGACGAACGCAGTGTCGTCATCTTGCGATTAAGCGCCCCGGACAATTTCGATGATTATGTTTTTTTCAATTCAGTGGTAATAAACACCATTAATACCCGCAGTTCATCAGGCGGTTTTGAAGTGGATAGTGGCGGGCTTAGTATGCGCGGCGCAGCGCCAATTTTTTACGATGGCAATTTTGTCGGTGTTATTGAAATTGGCGTCGACTACGCGCAAGAATTCTCCAACCTTATGAAACAAAAAACCAGGGCCGATTTTCTCATCTGGTTTTACAAACCATCAACAGCCCGGTTTGGGGTTGAGTTTACCGGCGAAAGCATTGCATCCCCTAATGAAGATTTCATCTACTACTCAGGCACAAGAACCGAAGACCTGAGAACCGAAAGCGCCAACCTTTTACGGGCATTTTCATCTTTCGACAATATCTTCGCCATGTATACCGAAGCCAATCAAGCGCAGGCCAGTCTCATGGTTCCCATTCTGGGGTCAGATGCAACCTTCTATGGCGTCACCGAAATCACAAAAGATTACTCTCAAAAACTGGCCGCCGACAGGCTCGCCGCCATTTACGAACAAATCAGCATTTTAGGAATCTCGCTCGTCGGCTTGCTGGCGATTGGCTTTGCCATTAACTTCCTGGTTATCAGACCACTCAGCAAAATCACACACTTTGCCAACCAAATCACCACCGAAGAAACAGTCAACGAACTGAGCCTGGCAACCGGCGATGAATTTGAACAGGTAGCAGGCACGCTCAATCAAATGGCGGTTGCCATCGGTGAAAAACGCGAAGAACTGGAAAAACAGGTTGCCCAGCGCACTGCCCAACTGCAAGCCTCCAACGAAGTTGCCAGGGTCGCCAACGCTATTCTTGACCCCAATGAACTGATTGAAACTGTCGTTACGCTGATTTCCGAAAAACTGGACTACTACTACGCCGCCATCTTTATCATCACAGAAGACGGCCGCTGGGCCGAACTCAAAAGCGCAACCGGCGCAGCAGGAGAAGCCCTTAAAACAAGGAAACACCGTTTGCAAGTCGGCGGAAGCAGCATGGTTGGCACGGCTATCAGCGAGAAAAAAGCCCGTATCGCCCTGGATGTCGGCGAAACGCCTGTGCGGTTCAACAATCCGCTGCTGCCCAATACCCGTTCTGAAATCGCCCTGCCGCTCATTGTCGGGGAGCGGGTGCTGGGCGCGCTGGATGTGCAGTCCATCAGCGAAGCAGACTTTAATCCTGAAGATATTTCCACGTTACAAGGTATGGTCAATCAGGTCGCCATTTCGCTCGAAAATGCGCGCCTGTTCCAGGAAATGAACCAATCCATCGAAGAATTGCGCCAAACCAACAGCGAGTTCGTCACAAGCGCATGGCGTGACCGCCTTAAAGCCGGAAAACTGGAACATACCTCACGCCCCAAATCAGCATTCGCAAGCGAAACAGGCGACTTCCAAAAAATTGAAGTGCCGCTCAACCTGCGCGAACAGGAGATTGGACAAATTGCCCTTGAAATCAACCAGGAATGGGAAGCGGAAGACCAGGCCTGGGTAGAATCTCTGGCAACCCAGGTCGCCATTTCGCTCGAAAATGCGCGGCTGCTCGAAGAAAGCCAGCAGGCGGCTATGCGCGAACGCCTATCCGCGTCCATCATTCAAAAAGTCTGGTCCGCCGACAATGTTGATGCCATCATTCAGACCGCAGTGCGCGAACTGGCGCGTTCCCTCGACGCTTCCGAAGTCAAAATTGAACTAAAAACAGACTGACAGGCGAAAGAAAATTCATGAATCAATCTGACAATCATCCCGCACAGCCAGAACAAACCTCCCCCAAAACAGCCTGGCAACAGTTTGGCGATTTTCTGACCGCGCC
>JAWOIR010000092.1:0-2898 GCA_046484545.1 Anaerolineales bacterium | reverse complement strand
TTGAAAATGGGGGAGGGTAGGAGGGGGTATGCACCGCCGCACCACACCCAAAGTCTTTGCCAACGCCAAAGAACTCCGCCGTAACCTGACCCCCGCGGAGCAAAAACTGTGGGCGTCCCTACGCAACGACCAATTGGGCGTCAATTTTCGCCGTCAGCACGCAATCGGCCCTTACATTGCTGATTTCTGTTGCATAAAGAAAAGATTAGTCATTGAACTCGATGGCGGCCAGCATTTGGAGCAAGCAGATTACGACCAGGAACGCACCGAGTTTTTGCAGTCCAAAAGCTACCGAGTACTACGATTTTGGAATAATGATGTTCTCAATGACTTGGACGGTGTCATAACAACCATTCAAAATTCGCTCACAGAAAAGCAATAAGAAACTCCCGAAGCCTTTCAACTTCGGGAGTTTTGCTCTTACAACATTAAACATTCAACGTTCAACAAACCCTAACACTCACTATACCCGCAGGCATAGCACTTGCGGCAGCCTTCTTCGTTGACTACGGCTGCCTGTCCGCAGTCGGGGCAAAGGTCGCCGATTTTCATTAGGGGCGAGGGGGTCGGCGAGACGGAGACCGCCGGGTTATGGCCGTTGCCGCCTGAGTCGATGATGTCGCGCGGGTCGGTGCGGTTGAGCAGGTATTCGTCCAGCACCTGGCCGACGCCATCCGGCAGGGAGCGCACGCGGTTGGGGCCGAAGCCGAGCGAGCGTCCGCCGCCGATTCCGGCCAGTTGAGTGACCACTTCGCGCATCCGGTCGAGCGGGGCAACCGGTGAAGCCAGACGCAGGATGTAGGAAATCAGCCGTCCGATGGCCTCGGAAACCGCCGCCGTATCTGACCCGGCTTTGGAGGTATTGATGAAGACCTCGAAAGGCTGCTCGCCGCCGTTTTCGTTGACGGTAATAAAGGCCTTGCCGAGCGGGGTTTCAATATTGAAGGTCTGCCCGCGCAGGGCGCGCGGACGCTGCTTCTTGGTCTCGTGCCAGATAGGTTTCTGCTCAGGCTGGACGGGGGCCGGCACTTCGGTTCCCTGCTTCTTTTCCAGGGTGGCTTTGGTCTCCAGCACAACCTTGTCGCGTGAGCCGGTCACATAGACGGTAATGCCCTTCGCGCCCAGTTCCCAGGCCAGCATGTAGGCGTGGGCAACGTCTGCTTCGGACGCGCCTTCGGGGAAGTTGATGGTCTTGGAAATTGAGTTATCGACAAAGGCCTGCAGCGCGCCCGCCATGCGGACATGCTCTTCGGCGGTCACATCACCAGCGGTGGCAAAGACGCGCCGGATGTCTTCCGGTACATCGTCCACGTCCTGGCAGGTTCCGTGATTCATGACACTTTCGAAAATGGCCTGGCGGGATTCAGGGTCAATGCCCGCGCCTTCGAGGGCTTTCTCAAAGAGCGGCGAACCGTAGGTCAGTTGCAGGTCTTTGCCGTTGTCGTTGACGTGGCGAATATAAGCCAGCGCAAAGACCGGTTCGCAACCGTAGCCCTCGCAGCCCGCGACGGTGGCAATCGTGCCGGTCGGCGCGACGGTGGTTTGGGCGGCATTGCGGATGCCGTGTCTTTTAATTTCGCTGATGATTTCGTCCCAGTCCAGGGCCGGACGTTCCCAGGTCTGTGTAATCGGGACGATGGACTTGGGGGCGCGCCACTTCAGGTCGTCGGGGTCGTAAATCGAGCCTTCGATGGCCGGGAAGGGGCCGCGCTCTGCGGCCATGTCGATACTGGTCTGCATGGTGTGGTAGCGCACAAATTCCATCACCACCGAGGCGAATTCCTGACCCTCGGTCGAGCCGTAGCGCACGCCGACGTGATACATCAGGTCGGCCAGGCCCATGATGCCCAGGCCGATGCGACGGGCGCGGTGGGCGGCTTCCTTGAGTTGCGGAACGGCCGGGACGTAGGCATTGGCCTCGACAACGTCATCCAGGAAGCGGGTGGAAAGTTCCACGCTTTCGCGCAGGGAATCCCAATCAACGCTGTTCCCCTCACCAAAGTGCTGGGCCAAATTAACGGAACCTAAACAGCAATTTTCGAATGGCCCTAACCATTGCTCACCGCACGGGTTTGTGCTTTCGAGCGGATACAGGTGCGGGACAGGGTTGGAGCGGTTGGCGGCATCCAGGAACAGGACGCCGGGTTCGCCGTTATGGTGGGCCTGGGTGACGATTTTATCGAACAGGTCGCGAGCGCGGACGGTCTTGTATTTGCGAATCGGGATGCCTTGCTCACGGGCTTGTTCGAGTGTGCCGCGGAAACTGCGGTATTCGGGCGAGGCAATGTCGGGGAAGACCAGGTCCCAATCGGCGTCATCCTGAACGGCTTGCATGAAGGCGTCGGTAATGCCAACCGAGATGTTAAAGTTGGTGATGGCGTTTTCGTTGGTCTTGCAGGTAATGAAATCATCCACATCCGGATGGTCGACGCGCAGGACGCCCATATTGGCCCCGCGCCGGGTGCCGCCCTGGGCAATTTCGCCAAAGGCATTGTCATAGACGCGCAGGAATCCGACCGGCCCGGTTGCCTGACCAGCCGACGATTTGACCAGCCCGCCCGCCGGACGCAGGCGCGAAAAGGAGAATCCGTTGCCGCCGCCGGTCTGCTGGATGAGGGCCGCATTGCGCAGCGACTGGAAAATGCCGGCCTCATCGCGGCCCATGTCGTCGCTGATGGGCAGGACGAAGCAGGCCGCCAGTTGTCCGAGCGGGGTTCCGGCCCCGGTAAAGGTGGGCGAATTGGGGAAAAATTTCTTACTGGTAAGGAGTGTGTAAAAATGGCGCGCGCGTTCAAGTACATCGCCGCCCCAGGCTTCTTCGACCCGGGCGACATGGTAGGCCACTCGCCAGAACATCTCTTCGACACTCTCGGCAGGCTGGCCGTCGTCGCCGCGGCG
>JAWOIR010000010.1:0-21542 GCA_046484545.1 Anaerolineales bacterium | reverse complement strand
CGGGAGGAGTAGTTGATCAGCGACACGTCCTAGCCCCTTCTTTGACCGGCCTTCGCCGATCGCTGCTCACTCGGCGAACAGGTTGTCGATCTCCTGCTCCACGCCCTCGGAGAATTCGGCTAACAAATGGAAACAAAAACCGTTCGCCCTGATGGATTTTCCCTAAATCCTTATCGAGTTTGGCAGTTGGTCAACCGCCCTCAGTCTTATACTGCCGCACTGCGAAAACAGTATGGCGAAATAGTTGCCTTGTATGAACCTTCGGAAAAAGCTTTTGTCATCGCGTTGACGCCCAACAGTGCGCGTCAAATACTCTCCGCTGACCCGGCTGTCTATGACGCCTTCTGGAAGGAAGGGTTTACAGGGGTGGCTGGCAGCGGGTCGCTTTGGGTCTTGGGCAAGAATCAACATCGCCGGGAGCGTCAATTACTATCACCCACTTTTCACGCCCAAAATTTTCGAGGTTATGGCGAAGTAATACGCGAGATTACAAACCAGAAAACAGAAAAATGGCAGTCTGGCGAGACCCTGCGTGCGCTCGATACGACTCTTGACATCACCCTAGATATTATCATGCGCCTGGTGTTCGGGGCCGAGGAAGGAAAGGGGCTCGATGAAGGGCGCAAGATAGTAAGAGAACTGTGGCGCACCATGCACCCGCTTTTTGTTTTCTTTCCCAAATTGCAAAGATGGTGGTTCCCGCCCTGGGTGCGCTATGCCCGCGCAAAAGACAAATTTTCAAAATGGACCATGGCGTATCTGGCCGAACGCCGCTCTTGCGAAAAATCGACTGATGACATTCTGGGGCGCATGTTGGCGGCTGAATATGAAGACGGCACCCCAATGCGGGACGAAGATATTCGAGACGAATTAATCACAATCCTGCTCGCCGGGCACGAAACTACCGCCACCGCCCTGGCCTGGGCGCTTTATGAATTGGGGAAGAACCCCGACATACTGGAAACTTTACGCAAAGAACTGGATTCGCTCGGCACAAATCCAACCCCCGAACAAGTAGCAAAGGCTCCCTACCTGACCGCCGTTTGCAATGAAACCTTGCGCCTGCACACCTTGCTTCCTGAAATTGCCCGCGAACTTGTTGCGCCGCTTGAATTATCGGGACACACACTTTTACCCGGAGACTCGGTGGGTGTCTCGGTCATGGCCATCCACCATGACCCGGAACTGTATCCCGAGCCTGACCGATTCATCCCCGAACGTTTCATCGGGCGAAACTACAGCCCTTTTGAGTTTCTCCCTTTTGGCGGAGGTCATCGCCGCTGCCTGGGGTCAGGCCTTTCTGATTACGAGATGAAAATCTCGCTGGCTGAAATCGCTACACGCTGGGAGTTTGAACCCGCTGGTGTTGAACGTGAAATTCGACATGATATTGCCATGGGCCCCAAAAACGGATGTCTCTTGCGAATTAAAGGAAAACGAACCACAACCAAAACTGAGAATTCTCAAACAGGAAGGGGAACAATCCATTGAGCCTATTAACCAGCAAAACTGTACTCGTCACCGGTGGCAGCAGGGGCATCGGTAAGGCCATTGTTCGAACAGCCATGCAAGAAGGCGCAAACGTTGCCTTTACATATGTCAACAGCGCAGAAGATGCTGAATTGATGGTGGATGAATTATCGGCACAGTATCCTGACCAACGATGCCTCGCGTTTCAATGTGATGTAACTGAAACAGAGGCCATGGAGAAATTGGTCAAGGAACTTATCGCAGATTTCAATCAGGTGGATGCCCTGGTCAACAATGCCGGGATTACACGCGATGCTCTTCTAGCGCGCATGAATCGTGGCCAATGGGATGCTGTCATTAACACAAATCTAGGCAGTTTGTTTAACACCACAAAGCCGCTGGTGCTCCAGATGGTCAAGCAAAGAAGCGGGGCGATTGTCAATATTTCATCTGCCGTTGGAGTCTACGGCACCAGCGGGCAAACCAATTACGCTGCCGCCAAAGCCGGGATGATTGGTTTTACAAAGGCTCTATCTGCCGAAATTGCGCCTCATAATATTCGTGTCAACGCAGTGGCTCCGGGCTATATTTATACGGACATGATGTCGATTCTCGACCAAGACACCCTTGAGTATGTCAAAACCCGAATTTCAATGAGGAGGCTGGGCACCGTTGATGATGTTGCCCCGCTGGTATGTTTCCTTATGTCCGAAAAGGCAGCCTATATCACCGGGCAGGTATTTCAAGTGGACGGGGGCATCACCCTGTAGCGATGGTACCGGCAGCATTCGCATTTCAAATAGGACAGGGTATTCAGATTAGGTTCAGCGAATATCCTGTCTCATTTTTTTGGTTCTTTAGGAATCCCCATGATAAGTTCCCGTATTTTTGGTGTGAGCGCGCCTAGGCGCGCTCACACCAAAAATACGGCCTTCTTTACGGCAAATGTCAGAAAACCACAAAAAGGGAAAAATACAAATGACTTATATCTTATTTAGTGTCCCGATTTTCGCTTTGCTTTTAACAGGGATTTTTATACTGCTGCGCCTGCGCAAACCCAGCCGGCGCTACACCGGGCCAGCCTCCGTCTCCAACGTCTACGATGCGTGGACATCCGACCCGAAAATGAAATTCTATTGGGGGAACCACTTGCATGCCGGCTTTTACGGCCAGCCTCCTGTACAAAAGGACTTTATCCGCGCCAAGTTTGATATGATTGACGAAATGGTGCGCTGGGGTATCGCGCAGCCAGACCCGGCACTTACTGAACGACTGGAAACCCCCAACGCAGACACCCCGCGCATTAAGATTCTGGATGTAGGCTGTGGCGTGGGAGGGACCGCCCTGCACCTTGCGCAGCGCTGGCCAACCAGTGTGCACATTACAGGCATCACCATCTCAAGCGCCCAGGCCAGGCAGGCAACCGGACTGGCCCGTTCCTGCGGGCAGAACAATGTGACTTTCATAGAGTGCGATGCTATGAAGCCAGCCTTTGCCAGCCAGAGTTTTGATATTATCTGGGCCCTGGAATCCGAAATGCACATGCCAGACAAGGAATGCTTTTTGGGCGAAGTTGTTAAATTGCTCAAACCTGGGGGGTGGCTGCTGATGGCCACCTGGAATGTACGCGACACCCGCTCAATATCGCTGAGTGCTTCTGAAACTGAACACATACAATATCTGCTGGATGAATGGTGTCACGCAAAATTCGACTCTATCCCCGAATACGTTCAACTGCTCAAGCGTCACGGTTTGCAAAAAGTAGTTTCAGAAGACTGGACAGCAGCCACGTTGCCAAGTTGGAGGGAAGCAGTGCTGGTTGCCTTGCGCGACAGGCGCGGGCTGGTTTGGACTGAGAATGTCTGGTGGAGGAATGCGCGTGATGCCTATACAATTTTGCGCTACGACTCTGCCTTCCGAAAAGGCCTGTGTCAATACGGCCTGTTTCGCGGCCAGAAGCCCTTCTCATCCTAAGCCAGGGCACGTTCCCCCCGCACACATCACACTTGAAGCGGGGATTTTTGAGAATTCCCGCGATAAATGGCCGTATTTTGGGCTCACACCCAAAAATACGGCCTTCTTTACGTCAAATACCAGAGAACCAATTGTGTTTTTGCTGTTTTGTGCTGTACAATGAAACTAGAGTCCATGATGAATACCAACCTTTCTGAAATTGAGCAGACCTATTGGAACATCTTTGAAGCCGCCAGCGATGGGATAATCATCACCGACCTCGAGACAGGCAGAATTCTGGCTGCCAATCCCGCTGTGGCAGAAATGCACGGCTATACCCGTGAGGCTTTAACAGAATTGCGGATGCAAAGATTGATTCATGCCAAAAGCTTGCCCTTTTTCACTGCCTTTGCCAATGTAATTCAACAAGGCGGATTATTTGAGATGCTGGCGCAGCACGTCAAATGGGATGATTCAATCATCCACATCGAATGGCGCGCCTCGGCTTTTCACTACCAGGGTCGCCCCTGCGCGCTGGCAATTCTCCGCAATGTCAGCAAGCGCATACAGGCAGAACACCAACTTCAACAAAGGATAGGGATTCGCGCAAAAGAACAGTCCATCCTGCTCGAAATTTCTCAAACCCTGGCTTCCACCCTCGAATTAGAACCGGGCTTAATACTTGACCAGTTAAAAGTGCTCGTCCCCTATACCCATGCCTGCCTGTTCAGCCTGGAAGATTCGTCGCTGGTGACACTGGCGATACGCGGTAACAAACAATTAGAGCAGGCTGCTCCCTTCCGTATCGAAACTAAAGGGGATAAAACACGAAATACCTTGTTCAATGAGCACCAATCGATTCGAATTGCGAATATCAAGAGTAACGAACCCTCCGCGCTTTTTTTACACTCGCTTCTGCAAGGCGATTCTGCTGCCCTTCTGGAAGGAATCCTGTCCTGGATGTGGGTGCCGCTGGCGGTCAAAGACAAGGTCGTTGGCGGTATTGGCATCGCCCACGCGAAACACAATGTTTTCACGGCACATCATGCCGACCTGGCAATGACGATTGCCAACCAGGCCTCGGTAACGCTGGTCAATGCAGAATTATACGAACATGCCCAAACACTGGCCGCGTTGCAAGAACGACAGCGCCTGGCGCAAAACCTGCATGACGCAGTCAACCAGTCGCTTTTTTCCGCAGGGCTGATTGCGGAGGTATTGCCGCGCCTGTGGAAACGCGACCCTGCCACAGCACAGAAATCGCTCGAAGACCTGCGCATCCTGACGCGCGGCGCACAAGCCGAAATGCGCGCATTGCTGGCGGAATTGCTGCCAACCACGTTGACAGACACTGAATTGGGCGATTTGCTGCTCCTGCTGGGAAATGCCTTTACCGGGCGAACGAATATCCCGGTGGACGTGAGAGCCGTTGATGAAGGCAGCCTGCCTGCTGAAACGCAAGTAGCGATTTATCGCATCTGCCAGGAAGCGCTCAACAACATTGCCAAACATGCCAAGGCAAGCCGGGTCGAAATCGACTTGCACCATGCCTCCGGCGAATTGAAACTGCTCATTTGCGACAATGGCCGCGGCTTTGGCACATCCGAATTAACCCCCTCCGGGCATTACGGGCTGGCGATGATGCGCGAGCGCGCCGAAGCCGTGGATGCCGAACTGACAGTAACCAGCCAACCCGGCAAGGGCACCCGGGTAACCATCCATTGGGAAAAAAGGAAAGAAGTATGAGCGAAACAACGTTTCAGCCTATCCGCGTTTTACTGGCCGACGACCATACGATGGTGCGCCGCGGACTGGCAACCTTTCTGGCCATCTTTGACGATTTAATTCTGGCGGGCGAGGCCGAAAACGGCGAAGAAGCCATCCAACGCTGCGCTGAACTCCTGCCAGATGTGGTGTTGATGGACATGGTCATGCCTGTCATGGACGGCGTCAGCGCGACGCGCGCCATTCGTCAGGAATTTCCGCAGATTCAGGTACTTGCGCTGACCAGTTTCAAAGAAGGCGACCTGATTCGGAAAGCGCTCCAAGCCGGGGCGATTGGCTATTTGCTCAAAACTGTCTCCTCGGACGACCTGGCGCGAGCCATTCGGGATGCCCACGCCGGACGAACGACGCTCTCGCCTGATGTAGCCCAGGTCATTGTCCATGCCGCCGGGCAGGAGCATGTGCCTGGCTTCGACCTGACAGAGCGTGAGCGGGTTGTTTTAACGCTCATGGCTGAGGGCATGACCAATACCCAGATTGCAGCAAGGCTGACAGTCAGTCCATCCACAATAAAGTCACACGTCAGCAGCATTCTCTCCAAGCTGGGGGTTGCCAGCCGTACCGAAGCCGTCACCCTGGCAGTGCGCGAGGGACTGGTGACCTGGGCCCCTGCCCCGCCCTCCCCCGAATTGCGGAGACGGAAACTCCCTGGTCGATGGAAGTGACCCGGAAGGCTTTCACGGTTGCGCTATACATACTATTAAGGAGGCGCCCATGCGCCAATCTGTACTCACTGAGCAGCAAGCCCAATACCTGCGCGACGAAAAAGAAGCCCTGGCCGGCTTCCAACTTGCCCTGGCCGAATTCGACCTGCCGCGCGAAGCCTTGGACAGCCTGCAAAAAGCCATCCTGCAACTGGACGAACTTTTCCTGATTGTCGTCGCCGGTGAGTTCAATGCTGGCAAGAGCGCCCTGATTAACGCCCTGCTTGGGCAAAAAGTCCTGACAGAAGGCAGCACCCCCACCACCTCGCGCGTCACCCTGGTCAAGTGGGGCGAAACCGCCGCTGAACGAATCGTCGACGAAAGTTTTGCCGTCTATACCTACCCCTTGCCGCTCCTGAAAGAACTCAACATCGTCGACACGCCGGGCACGAACGCCATCATCCGCCATCACGAGCAACTGACGGACGAGTTCGTACCGCGCAGCGACTTGGTTCTGTTCATCACCTCCGCCGACCATCCCCTGACCGAAAGCGAGCGCCAGTTCCTCGAACGCATCCTGACCTGGGGCAAAAAAGTCGTCTTTGTGCTAAACAAGGTGGACATATTCGAGGATGACTCTGCTCTCGAGGAAGTCCGCGACTTCATCCTGAAACACAGCACCAGCATACTCGGCGACCAGCCCGAACTGTATCCTGTCTCCGCCAAATTGGCCCAACAAGCCCTCTCTGAAACCGACCCCGAAAAACGCGCCCGTCTGCGCAACGCCAGCCGGCTGGACGACCTGGAGCAGTATATCAGCGCGACCCTCGACGACACGACACGCCTGCAGCTCAAGTTCAATAACCCGCTGGGGGTGGCCGAACGCCTGGTAGAGCAGGCCGGGCAGAGTCTATCCATCCAGTCCGAAGCCCTGGGTGAAGATAAAGTGACCGCAACCGCGCTGGAAGCAGTCATCACCGATTACGAGCGTGAACTGCACAGCGAACTGCCGCCACGCCTGGCCGAAATCGAAAATATTCTGCACCGCCTCGAACAACGCGGCCTCGATTTCTTCGACAGCACCATGCGCCTGACCAACATCAAGAACCTGGTGCGCGGCGACAAAGTAAGAGCCCAGTTCGAAAAACAGGTTTTGGCCGATGTCCCGCAACAGATAGAAGAACAGGTTCAGCGACTGATTGATTGGCTGGTGCAGAAAGACCTGCGCGAATGGCAGCAAGTCATGGGTTACCTGCAACGCCGCCGGGCGCAGAACCTGGAGCAAGTGGTCGGCGAAAGTTACGGGCCGCGAGAGACCCGCCGGCGCGAACTGGTCGATAGCGTCGGCAAAACCGTCCAAACCATTGTCGAAAGTTATGACCGAAATAAAGAAGCCAGCGAACTGGCCGCCAGCGTCGAAACCGCCGTCGCCCAGACCGCCCTGCTGGAAGTTGGCGCTGTCGGCCTCGGGACGCTGGTCGCCGTCGCTGTCGCATCTTCCAGCCTGGATATCACCGGTATCCTGGCGGCCAGCAGCCTGGCCGTTCTGGGCTTTTTCGTCATCCCCTATAAGCGCAAACAGGCCAAAGACAATTTCAAAGAGAAAATGCTCAACCTGCGCACCAAACTACTCAGCGCCCTGACGACACAGTTCAACCACGAGAGTGAAAATGCCATCGCCCGCCTGAAAGATGGCGTCGCCCCATACACCCGCTACGTCCGCACGGAGCGTGAACGCATCGAAAAGGCCGAAATTACGCTGGCCAACCTGCAGAAGAAACTCTCGGAACTCCGCGCCCGCAGCCATGCAGTCACAATGAAATAGCATCTTTTTTGCAGGCTCTCCCCCAAGTGGCGGAGACGAAAATTCCCCGGTTGATGGATGCAGCCGGGGAGTTTTTGTTGTAGGATAAATTAAGCGGAAACCGCGCCAGATGGCTTTACCTGCATCAATTCCCAAAAACAGATTAAGTTTGGAGATGAAAAATGAAGAAAATACCGTTCGTCTTAATAGTCTTTGTTCTTGTGCTGGCAGCGGGCTGCACTCCTGGTGAAGTCACACAGGTTGAAATTCCCAGTGCAAGCATGGAACTCTCAGTGCCCGGGTTAAACCCGGTGCTCAATACAGCCGATGCAAACGGGCGTGTCGCCGGGTTTTTCCCGGGAATCTGGCACGGTTTCATTTCCCCTGTGACGTTGGTGCTATCCTTTGTAAACCCGGACTTACAGATGTACGAAGTCCACAACAATGGCAACCAATATAATCTTGGTTTCTTGCTGGGTGCAGCAATCGTATTCGTCTTTTTAGGTGTGCTTGGAGGCAGGCGGCGGAGATAAATCTTCTCCGGACGACGAATGCAACAGGCTCACTGATATTTGCTGTAAAGAAAGCCGCATTTTAGGATGTAGGCGTGCGCACGTTTGCGACACGCTCACATCCTAAAATGCGGAGATTTATCACGGGAATTCCCAAAAAAACCATGCAACAGGATGAATTAACGGAGCGCAACCATGCTATCACTAAAAAAATCCGAACAACGCTACCGCCGCCTGTTTGAGGCTGCGCAGGATGGGATTTTAATCCTGGATGCCAGGACAGGCATGATTGAAGACGTCAACCCATTTTTGATAAATATGCTGGGCTACTCACGCGAGGAATTCATTGAAAAGAAACTTTGGGAAGTAGGCGCATTCAAGGATGTTAAGGCCAGCAAGGAGGCCTTCGAAGCATTACAGAATAGTGAATACATTCGCTATGACCACTTGCCGCTCAAAAAGAAAGATGGGCATTTGGTTCAGGTTGAATTTATTAGTAATGTCTATCTGGCGGGCGACGAAAAAGTAATTCAATGCAATATTCGGGATAACACTGAATATAAGCGCATTGTGGCTGCACTGCAAGAAAACGAGAAGAAATATCACGACCTGATTAATCACAGCCCGGACGGTTTTTTCATCGTAGATTTGACAGGTAATATCCTGACCGTCAACCAGGCCATGTACAAGGAACTTGAGTTCGACGAAGAAGAATTCCTTTCCATGAGCATCTGGGATATTATTTCGCCCGAGCACCTGGAACAATACACGCAAAGACTGACGAAAATTCTCAAAGGGGAGAGTTTGAAAGAATCCGCAGAATATGAGGTGCTGGGTAAAAATGGCAAAAAACATTATGTGGAAGTGCTGTCGGCCCCACGGTACTACGAAGAAAATCTGATTGGCTTTCAAGGCATTGTGCGCGACATCACCGCGCGCAAGCGGGCCGAGCAAGCCCTGCGCTTGAGCGAAGAGCGCTTCAGACAGGTATGGGATGTAACTTCAGACGCAATGGCATTGTCTGATTCAGAAGGAATTGTGATTGCCGCAAACCCGGCTTATTATAATCTTTATGGTTACACGCCGGAACAGGTGGTTGGCAAGAGCTTTGCTGTTATTTTCCCGGTAGAGTTTCAGGAAAAGGCACTCGAACAATATCAGGCGGCCTTTGCCAGCGAGGCCATTCCCGCGTCATTTAAATCCACAATTCAACGAGCAGATGGACTCAAACGCATTGTCAACGCCAGCGCGACGTTTTTATCCACGGCGGGGCAGCGCACCGCGATGCTCTCCACCATCCGCGATATTACCGAGAGCAGCCAGGCACAGGAAAAAATACAACTCCAACTTGACCACCTGACTGCCTTAAGCACCATAGACCGGGTAATTGCATCTAATTTTGATTTACAAATCAACCTCTCGGAAATTCTCAGCCACGTCACACGAGAACTCGAGGTTGACGCAGCCGATATCTTGCTCCTCAACCCCAGTTCGCAAACACTCGATTTTGTTGCCGGGCACGGATTCCGAAACCAGAACGTCAGAAAAACGCAAGTTCGCCTGGGGGATAACTACGCTGGCCGCGCCGCCCTGGAACGCCAACTCGTCCAAATTTCAAACCTGAAAGATGAACCCGACAACTTTTTAATGGCAACCCTTTTGGCTGACGAGGATTTTGTCTGTTACTATGGCGTGCCATTAATTACAAAAGGACAGGTAAAAGGCGTGTTGGAAGTCTTTCATCGCGCCGCGCTTGAACCGGATACAGAATGGTTCGATTTCCTGAACACCCTGGCCAGGCAGGCTGCGATTGCGATTGAAAACGCCACCTTGTTCGATGGCCTGCAACGCTCCAATTCAGAACTTGCGCTGGCATATAACTCCACCATTGAAGGGTGGTCGCGCGCCCTTGATTTGCGCGATAGTGAAACTGAATGGCATACACAGCGCGTAACAGATATGACCCTCAAACTTGCGCGCGCCTTTAGAATAAACGATGCAGATTTGGTACAGGTTCGCTGGGGCGCGCTCTTGCATGATATCGGCAAGATGGGAGTCCCCGACAGCATTCTGCACAAACCTGGCCCACTGACCGACGAAGAATGGGTAATCATGAAGAAGCATCCACTGCTTGCCCACGAGCTGCTTTCTCCCATTCGCTACCTGAGGCTTGCGCTCGATATTCCGTATTGCCATCATGAAAAATGGGATGGCAGCGGTTATCCAAACGGCACAAAAGGAAACCAGATTCCGTTAATTGCGCGCATCTTTGCCATGGCAGATGTCTGGGATGCGCTAACTTCAGACCGTCCTTACCGTCTGGCCTGGTCGGAAGAAAGAACGCGTGAACATATCCAGGCATCCTCCGGAACGCACTTTGACCCGCAGGTGGTAGAATTGTTTATGCAGATGGTCCCTGGTTAAAATCTCGCGCAAAGACCAGCACAAAATGGGAAAGACACACAATCCATGACAAAAGACCCGGCAGCAAGAGTATTTGTCATGGATAAAAAAAGATTCGGAGAATCATGAATAAAGACCTGTTCGAAAGCAAGTGGAAGCAAATTCGAAGTCAAACCCCGGCCTGGTGGAGTCTGATAAGCAGCCAAGACCTGGAAAAAGTGGATAAAGCCGAAGTAAAAATAACCAAATATACGACCCTGTTGCAAGTCAAGTACGGTTACACGCGTGAAGAAGCAAAAAAGGAGGTTGTCAAGCGATTGAAAGAGTATGAATTGGAGCAAAAGGCCGCCTCAGATGGATAATTCAATTCACTCAACTGGCGTAAACCGGTTTAATCCGGCAGGGCTTATTACCGGACTGCTCATCGGTGGACTGGTCGGCTTTTGCATAGTAATCCTGATTACGCCGCAGCCAGGAAAAATTACCCGCAGCCAAATCGAACAAAAAAGCATCCAGGTGCGAAAGCAGGCTGTCAATATTTATGGCGAATTACTGCTTCTGTCCCAGTTTGACGAACGCAAAATCCTGTCTGGGACGCGCAGAGACAGTCAAAGCCGATAGGCTTCTCCCCCAAGTGGCGGAGAAAAATTATCCCCGGTCGATGGATGTGGCCGGGGACGTTTTGTTATAGGATAAGATTATGGACGCTGCTACAAAACATGATGGTGATACCCCAATGGATTCTTGAAATGCGCCTCCCTGCCAAACTCAAAACAGCGTTGCGTCGTCCAATTCGGGCAAAACTCATCTTTAACCCCGACTCAGGCCAAGCAGAAGAATCGCCGCAACGATTGATTAGCATTCTCGCAGAAATGCAAAAACAGCATCTTTTGCCGGAAGTCTTTATTGTGCAGCCAGACTGCTCACTGGAGAGTGTGGTACAGCGCGCGCTCAAGTCAGGCATCAAGTTGATTGTTGTCGCAGGCGGTGACGGTACGATTGACAGCGTTGCCGGGGCTATGGTCAGAAAAGATGCCACCCTCGGTATCATCCCGACCGGCACGCGCAACAATGTTGCTTTTAATCTGGGGATTACCGGCGATATAGCCGACTGTGTTGCGCTCCTGCGTGATGGGCGTCAACTGAAAATAGACGTGGGCCGGGTTCATAGCGGACGCTCCCGCCACTGGTTTCTCGAAGGCACTGCCCTGGGTCTCATCTCTGACCTGTACCCAATCGCAGACGACTTCCAGCATGGAAATGTAGCACAGATTGGGGGTTTGCTTTCAACCCTGATTTCTGCTACCCCGGCAAACCTGAAGATTAATTTAGACGGAAAACAGCACTTGACGACAACAGCCCACATGCTGCTGGTCGCCAACATGTCTTATATCGGACCGCGTTTTCAAATCTCGCCCGATGTCTCTTTCAAAGATGGGCACCTGGACGTGTTCACTTTTTCAGACATGAGCAAACTAAACATGATTTCATATGCGTTGTTATCTCGCGGGGGGCTTTTGGAAGATGAAGGCATCCAGCATTATCGCGCCAAAACCATCAAAATTGCTTCCGACCCGCCCATGCCAGTGCTTGCCGATGGCATCCTTTTAGGCCAGGGATTGGTATCCATTCATATTCATCCGCGCGCCCTGAGGGTCATGGCCGGCACAGCCTTAACCGGGCAGTCCGTCCCAGAAATCGCGAACAAAACCCAGACGGAAGAAAACCAACTGGCCACAGATGAAACCTGATACTCTTGAGCCTGTACGCCCGTCTTCAAAAACCCGGCGCGCCCTGCGCTGGGCTGCTCACCGGCGGCGGCCAGCATTCCTGTTGCTTCTGATAACTGGGTTATTGGCTACGCTGGCCTGGCTTCCAGACGAAACGCGCTCATCACTCTGGGCCGCAATCATCGCCCAGCGCAAACTGGTCGGATTGCTCTTCCTGTTCTCCCTGCTGACAATGTCAGTGATTTGGTCTGTTGGCGAACGTTGGGATTCAAGAATTTTCCTGCTCTTTAACCTGCGTGGATATCCAAAATGGCTGGACTATGGCATGTGGCTGTTTACCCAACTGGGCAACATGCTGACGGCTTTCACCGCGGCGCTGCTGTTTTTCCTGCTTTCTCACCGCCACCTTGCAGTTGACATTGTTCTTGGAACGTTCACACTCTGGCTGCTGGTCGAGACCATCAAAGCCCTGGCAGAACGCGACCGCCCATTCCTGACCCTTGAAGAGACACGCATTGTCGGTTGGCGCGAAAAAGGCGCATCCTTCCCCAGCGGACACACCACCCAGATATTTTTCATGGCAACGCTGCTCATCCTGCGCTTTAATTTTGGGATACAAACCGCCCTCGGGCTGTATGTTCTGGCCACCCTGGTCGGGTTTACCCGCATCTATGTCGGGGCGCACTATCCACGGGATGTCTTTGGGGGCGCTACCCTCGGCGTCATCTGGGGGATTCTGACGCTGCTTGTCAACCCAGCCTGATTTGAATCGCAATCTTGCGCGCGTCTCCCCCAAGTGGCGGAGACAAACACTCCCCGGACGATGGATGTCACCGGGGAGTGTTTGTTGTATGCTGATTGTATGACACGCGTATATTTAGCCGATGCCAAAGCCGAAGAGCGCTCTGCCCTGCGCATGCTGCTTCTTGATATGAAAATGGAAGTGGTCGGAGAAGCAGAAGATTGGGCCGCAACCCTGGCCCAAGCGCCCGCAACCCGCCTGGAGATGCTTCTGGTGGATTGGGATTTACTTCCCACCAATTTGGGCACAGAGTCCCTGGCAGAACTGCGCCTGGCCTGTCCGACTGCGATTGTCGTTGTGCTCATCAGCCAACTGAACGCCCGCCAGCAGGCAGCAATCTCAGCAGGCGCCGATGCGTTCATCAGCAAAGGTGAAACGCCCACGCGCGTGGCTGAACGTCTGCGCCTTGTCACGGCTGGCATTCAAACCTGACAAAGCCCACCTGCCCATCCTGCATCGCAGCTATATACAGGCCGCAATGCAGGCAGTTTTTCGAACCAGTCTGGAGGTTCAAACAATGAACAAAGATATTTTCGAAGGCAAATGGAAACAAATCCGGGGCGAGGCCAAATCCTGGTGGGGCAAACTCACCGATGATGACCTGGACCGGGCCGCAGGCAAGTACGATGTTTTCACCGGCTTGCTTCAAGAAAAATATGGCTATACCCGCGAGGCCGCTGCTGATGAAATCGAAAAACGTCTTACGGAATATGAATCCAAAATCAAAAAGGAGAACAAATCATGAACCTCATCATCTATCTCATCGCTGGAGCCATCGTAGGTTATATCGCAAGCAGAATCATGCGCACCAGCGGGCAACAGGGCTTGCTGCTCGATATCGTCGTCGGTATCATCGGCGCTTTTCTGGCCGGGTACTTCATCAGCCCACTGCTGGGTGTCGGCACAATCAATGACGCAATCACCATCCCAACCATGTTGGTCACATTGCTCGGTTCGGTCATCCTGCTGGCAATCGTCAAACTCTTCCGTGGGAGTCGGCGCTAGCAGATACAGAACCAACAATCCAAGAGGTCGGGTGTTGTCGCCCGCATGGCAACACCCGACCGAAGGAAGAAAGAAGTTCACCATGACAAACGAAAACCGAACATCAGCAGTAAGAACGTCACAAAGCGAACCAGAACGAGAACAGCGCATCTTCACCTTCAAGGCCACCCAATTGATTTGGCTCTTGCTCGGCATCCTGCTAGGACTGATTGCACTTCGAATCGGCCTGATGCTCATCGGGGCCAACCCCGAGAGCCCAATCGTTGCGCTGATATACGGGGTCACCGGCTTGTTCCTGTTCCCCTTTACCGGGTTGGTTGAGTCGCCCAGAGTAGGTAACATGGTGCTGGAACTTTCGTCGCTGTTTGCCATGTTGATTTACGCCCTGCTTGCATGGGCTTTCGAAAGAATAGTTTGGTTGGTGTTTTACCGCCCGCGCGGCCCCGTAGTTGCTGTCACCGAAACAACAACCCATGAGCAACATTCCAACCGGTAACAAAAAAGTGTGCGCCGCACACATCAAATACAAGAAAATTCAAGGAGAAATATCATGAATCACGAACAACAATATCAAGAATTCGGCCAACGAAAAAACACGGTTTCGAGTGTTTTCATTGGGATGCTGGTCGGTGGACTGGCTGGCGCAGTGACAATGCTGCTCCTGGCGCCACAATCCGGCAAAGAGACCAGGAAACAAATCGAAGATAAGAGCATCGAACTGCGCGACATGGCTACCGAACTGGTGGATGATACCGCATCACAGATACGCTCAAAAGCAAACGAGTTCATGGCCAGTAGCCGTAAGAATCTCATGCAATTAAAACACCAGGGCCAGGAACTCGCAATGGAGCAGTTAGACCATGTATCCGCGGCCGCCAAGGCCGGCAAAACCGCAGTACAAAACTCCTAAACCCTACACAACATACGAAAGGAAAAAAATCATGAGACTGAGCGCACCAAAAGTTATCACGTTTTGGATTTCTGTAGGCCTGGTGGTGCTTGGACTTCTGGCCATCCAGGGCATGCTCCCCGGGCTTGCGGCCTATGCTCTTTGGCTGATAGTGGCGGGCTTCATCTTGCTGGCTCTGGGAGCTTTACTGAAAGGCCTGTAGTGTCAATGAGCCGCCGCCTGGGTGTTATCGCTTTCTTCGTGTTTACTGCCTCCCTGCTAATGCTGACCGCATGTGATGCTACGGCAGGGACGCCGTCGGCATCTGATAATCTTTTCCTGGCTTCCATGGATGAGCAGAGTATGTCCACGCCGCTTGCTACGCATTGCGAAGCCTGCGACTATGCAACCCTGTCAGCCCTGCAAACCCAGGAGAAGTATTACAGCGATGCCCAGGCGGCAGCCACAGCCGCAATTATGCAAGCGAATGCGCAGGCAACCCTGAATGCTTCCAGGGCAACCGTGGGCGCAGCACAGACCCAGGAACAAATCAATGCCAACATTATTGCCGCCGAGGTGGCGGCAACAGCGGCCATCGTGCGCGCCAATGCCCAGGCAACCCTGATTGCAGCCAACTCAACCCAAATGGCCGCACAAACCCAGGATGCAATCCGGCAAACCCAGGCGGCGGGACTGGCAACAGCCGAGCGAGAAGCCACGCTCACCCAACAAAACAAAGATGACATCGCCGCCAGAACCCAAACGGCTGTCGCCAATCACATTGCCACACAGGCCCAATCAGCGCGGTCAACATCCCAGTGGTATGTAGAACAGGAACGCCAACGCGAAGAAGAAAGGCAGCAGCCGCTCACGTTTTTATGGTTATATTGCCCGCCGATTTTCATTATCGTCATCTCGCTCATTTTCCTTGCATTCTTCTGGCGATGGATGAGGATTCGGGAAAGTAGACAGCGGCTTGAAGACATGCACGCAGACGCGGTTGTCATCATCGAATCAAATCCTCGTCCGACAAACCATCTTCCCATGCGACGGGTTCCGCTCGCAAAAGCCACCGACCATATTGGCCGATGGGTGAACGAAGTGAGACACAAGTTGTTAACCGGTAAAAAGGAGCAAGATGACCCCCCAGGCCGTTGAACCTCGCCATTTTATACGAAGGATGCGCCAAATCAGGGCAACCATCCCCGACATCCTGACGCGATGGGGATTGCTGCCAAAATTTAAACGCTGGCGGCTGGCACAAGACCCCGACACGGGAACGGTAATACTCTTTGGCGTGCTCGATAATAACTACATTGCCACGCACACCGCAATACCATTTGGCAATTACTTCGAGCCGCGCTTGTTGCACGACCTGGCAACAGAACTCGGCGCACAAGTCATCCCATCAGCCAGCGATGGCCTGCGCTACGCCTTCATTCTCGATAGAGGCCAGATTGACTCTCAAACATCTGCCAATCACCGACCAATCAATCAGGCTCTTTCCCGTGTTCAAGAAATCATCATCCACAATGAGCCTCCACCTCCCCAAGCCTACGTGCGGGCCGATGAACACCGGCTCGAACATGAAAAACTCGACCGCTTTTTAAAAATCGCCAACGCCCTCGAAGCAACAAAAAACGCCGACGACCAGCCCCTGCCGGAAGTCTTGCTGATGAACGAGGCAGAATTCAACCAACTGATGGCAGAGTACGAGGAAGAGCGCAACAAAAAGAAAGAATCATCCAATGGGTAAAAGAGTTGGCTTGTGGTTCAACCATAACAAAGCCGTTATCGTCAGCATTACTGAAGACGGAGAAGAACGAAGCATCGTCGCTTCGAATATGGAACATTATGTCCGTTATTCCAGCGCAACTCCTGGAGATGGCTCGCTACAGGATATACGCGACAAGCGCTACTGGGACCACATTGCTGAATATTATGACAAAGTCATCGCGCACATTCTTGGTGCCGAAGCGGTGCAAATTTTTGGGCCAGACGAGGCCAAGCACGAACTCAAAAAACGCCTTGAGAACCTGGGCCTGCCAGACTACACCATTATGCTGGAAACAACCGGCAACCTGACAGACCATCAAGTTGCTAAAAAAGTTCGAGAGAAATTCCCCAGCCACTCACAATACGATATTTTCTAACGAAAGGCTCTTGGGGAATTCCCGTGATAAGTCCCCACATTTTGGGGCAAATATCAGAGAACTAACTTTAAGAATGAAGTACGGGAGATAAACAATGTTAAATAAGGTTATCAACTCGCAGTGGCAAATGTTTTACGGCAACATCCAGAAACGGGTTGCTCAATACCGTCAGTCCCAACTTATCGAAGCCGATAATAAGCATGAGCAATATGTGAGCATTCTCCAAAAACGTTATGGATACACCCGGGAAAAAGCGGTTTATGAGTTGAAAAAGCGTTACTCAAAAGTTAGGTTTTGTTAAAAAAACAACAATCTGCAGAACGCGAATATTTTGCAAAAACCGGAATTTCTTCCAACTTTCGTAAAGTACTGACAATAACAAGAAATAAAGGAGAAGAACATGGGACGCAATAAAACAAATACCCGGCACTTCTCGAATCTACGCATGGAAAAGTGGTAAATGATGAACAACTATGTTATTTGCCCCCGATGTAACACAACAATAACGAGTGACCCCATCATAGAATCAGCCGCAAAAGGCGAGCTTCACGGCTCTGAATACATCACCTGCGAATGCGGTCAAAACATTACCTTCTGGGATATTACAGCCCAGTTGCGAAACCAAAACACATTCAGCCACAGAGTCAAAAAATGGTGGCAAAGAGTCACGAAAAGTCAAGATTAATCAGGTTGTGTGTGGATTAAGTTGATTTTTTCATCAAAACTACGGAGTTAAAAATATGCCAGCCAAAAAGAAGGCTAAACGACCATCCAAAGGGCAGCGCATCTACAACCGCAGGCTAAAACAAGCCGCCCGCAAAGATGGCAGCCTGTATCGCTCACCAAATGCACACCGCGCCCCGAAAAAAAACGCCGAGGAATAATCCACATATCAGGAATCCGTGCAGGAAAACCATCGAAACCCTTGCACACCTGGAAGGAACAAGAATGAAACGGATGGCTGTACTCACAAGCGGAGGCGATGCTCCCGGCATGAACGCCGCGGTTCGGTCAGTTGTACGGATTGGGATTGACAAGGGCTGGCAAATCCTGGGCATTCGGCAGGGCTACAGCGGTCTTATCGAAAATAACGTCGTGCCGCTGGGCGCCCGCGATGTGAGCGGCATCATCCAGCAAGGCGGCACAATGCTGGGCAGCGCCCGTTGTCCAGCATTCAAGACCGAAGCAGGCCGCCTGCAAGCCTTGCGTGTGCTGCGCGAACACGAAATTGAAGCAGTGGTCATCATTGGCGGCAACGGCTCCCAGGCTGGCGCACATGCGTTATCACAGTTGGGTTTTCCCGTTGCCGGCGTGGCCTCGACCATCGACAATGACCTGTACGGCTCAGATATTACTATCGGCGTGGACACGGCCCTCAACATCGCCCTGGAAGCCATCGACCGGCTCAAAGTTACCGCCTTGTCTCACGAACGCGCTTTTCTCATTGAGGTGATGGGGCGTGGCTGTGGTTACCTGGCCTTGATGGCAGGTATTGCCGGTGGCGCCGAAGCGATTGTCATCCCCGAAGTGGAGACCAATCCCGAAGTCCTGGCTGGTGAAATCCGCAGCGCTTATGAGCGTGGTCAGGCCCATGCTCTGGTGGTTGTGGCCGAGGGCGCGCGCTATAACGCCGCGGCCCTGGCAGACTTCTTCAAAGAACATCATGAACGCCTGGGCTTTGACCTGCGCGTGACCACGCTGGGGCACGTCCAGCGAGGCGGCGCTCCCAGCGCTTATGACCGCCTGTTAGCAACCCGCTTTGCAGCCCAGGCAGTGGAACACCTGACGCGCGGTGAGCATGGGCTATTGGTAGGCCTCCTCAGAGGTGAGATTGCGTCCACGCCCCTGGTCGAAGTGGTTGCCAACAAAAAGTCGCTGGATTTGCGCCTGCTGGAGCTGGCGCGCATGCTGGCAAGGTAAAGAGAACCGCAAGATTACCTTACAGAGGACAATCATGAACACGAAGGTTCAAAACCATCGCACCATTTTAAAGCGCATTGCCCGTAACGCCATGCTCGAGCGAGGACTGCTTCCCGATTTTTCCCGCGCGGCGCTCGCCGAATTAAAACAGCCGGGGCATTCTGAACCAAACGACGACATAACAGTTCGCGATAAACGCAGCCTGCCCTGGGCCTCCCTTGACAACGACGACTCGCTTGACCTCGACCAACTCACCTTTGCCGAAGCGATGCCTGCCGGCAGGATAAAAATCTACGTTGCCATTGCCGACGTGGACTCGTTCGTTAAAAATGGCTCTGCGCTTGACGAACATGCCCGCCACAACACAACCTCGGTTTATACCGCCGCTGAGATTTTCCCGATGCTCCCGGAAGTAATTTCAACCGACATTACTTCCCTGAATTTGAATGAGGACCGGCTCGCCATCATCGTTGAAATGGTGGTGGGCGAACATGGCGCACTGGAAGATTCAAAAATCTACCGGGCCTGGGTGCGTAACCACGCCAAACTGGCCTATAACAGTGTCGCCGCCTGGTTGGACGGGGAAGGCGATATGCCCGAAGAACTGGCAAAAGTGCCCGGGCTGGCTGAGAATCTCCAGCTGCAAGACCAGGCCGCCCAAAGGCTGAAAAAGTTACGCCGCATCAACGGCGCGCTCAGCCTGGAAACCATTGAAGCCAAATTAGTCTTCGATGGCGACCAACTCTTCACGCTTGAATCTGAAAAGAAAAACAGCGCCAAGCAGATTATTGAAGATTTCATGATTGCGGCAAACGGTGCCACGGCGCGCTTTCTCTCAGCCCACGGCTTTCCTTCGATTCGGCGCGTGGTGCGAACGCCAAAAAGGTGGGAGCGCATCGTTGAAATTGCGCGGGAGAACCAATACAAACTTCCAGCCGAACCGGATTCAAAAGCACTGGACGAATTTCTCGTCCGGCAAAAAGCCGCAGACCCGCTGCGCTTTCCCGACCTTTCGTTGGCCGTGATTAAACTATTGGGCGCTGGCGAATACGTGACCGAGATTCCTGGTGGAGATTCCCCCGGACACTTTGGCCTGGCAGTCAAAGACTATGCCCACTCGACCGCCCCCAATCGCCGCTACCCCGACCTGTTGACCCAGCGTTTGTTGAAAGCGGCCCTGGGTGGGAAACCTGCACCCTATCGCCAGGATGAACTTGCCAGCCTGGCTGCCCACTGTACGGCTACCGAAGATGCGGCCAATAAAGTGGAGCGTCAGGTGGAAAAATCGGCGGCGGCGCTGCTACTTGAATCAAGGATTGGCGAACAGTTCGATGCGATTGTCACCGGCGCCTCCGAGAAAGGAACCTGGGTACGGCTGTTCAGCGTGCCGGTTGAAGGCAAGGTTGTCCAGGGGTTTGAGGGCATGGATGTCGGCGAACGGGTGCGCGTCCAGTTAATCGACACCAACGTCGAACGAGGGTTTATCGATTTCAAGAAAGCCGGTGCATCCAAACATTGAGATGGCACAAATTCAAGACAACAATATTTTGCGCGAAGTTTCTCGCGCGCCACTTGTAGAAAAATAAGGAGACTGTCATGAGCAACTTAAACACAGGCAACACCTCGACCGCACCTGGAGCCACCTCGCTCCACGTCATACCCTCTCTTCCGTATGCCGAAAACGCACTCGAACCGGTAATCACAGCCAAGACACTGTCTTTTCACTACGGAAAACATCACAAAGGCTATGTCGACAACCTGAACAAGCTGATTGCAGACACAGAATATGTTGGCCTGCCCCTGGAAAAGATTATCACCAGCACCGCTGAAAAGCCGGAGAAAATCGCAATATTCAACAACGCAGCCCAAGCCTGGAACCACACCTTCTACTGGAACAGCCTGACACCCAGGGGAGGCGGCGACCCACCCGCTGCGCTCAAACAAAAAATCGAAGCGTCCTTCGGCAGCGTCGAAGCCTGCAAAAAAGAGCTTGCCAGCGCAGCCGTAGCACAATTCGGGAGCGGCTGGGCCTGGCTTGTCGCCGATGGCGAACTGCTCAAAGTGGTCAAGACTGCCAACGCCGATATCCCGACGATGATGGGCTTCACTCCCCTGTTGACGATTGATGTCTGGGAACATGCTTATTACCTGGATTACCAGAACCAGCGTGTCGACTATGCCAATGCCGTACTCGACACGCTAATTAACTGGGAATTTGCCCTGCAGAACGCCAGCGAATAGCGGACCACTATACAAGGAGAAAAATACCATGTTCCCAATTGGTGATGATAATAGCGCGCGTAAGATAGTTCCAGTGGTTACCTACGGTTTGATTGTCCTGAACGTCCTGTTTTTTTTGGTTGAACTGGCCGGTGGTGAAGCATTTATTATGAAGTGGGCCTTTATCCCCAGCCGCTTCCTTGCCAACCCCGCGGGTGATTTCCTGACGCTCTTTACCGCCATGTTCATGCA
>JAWOIR010000378.1:0-2612 GCA_046484545.1 Anaerolineales bacterium | reverse complement strand
GCGGCGTATTCGCCGACGAAGGCGGCCTTGAATTGTTCCTTGAAGCGCACGCGGCGCATTTCTTCATCGCTGTAGTCTTTGTACAGGTCGTCGCGCGGAGAGCCGCGTCCGTCGGTGACAACCACGCCGGTAAACCACTGGTCATTTTGCTGGAAGCAGGTCAGGATGGGTTCGGCGGCCATGATTTCGATGTCGTCCTGGTGGGCGGCCAGGCACAGGTGGGTGGTGCGTGCCAGGGCTTGCTCAACGGGCAGGCCATCGGGGATGTAGATTTCGGCGCTGTCGAAATGGAATTTCATGTTTTGCTCCTGTTAGGGGTGATTTGATTTCAACTTTAAGTGCCGCAAGAATCGCCTGAAAGCGGCGATATAAATACATCTTCAAATGCGAACGGACATGGTATCATAGCAAAAAACGCAAAGGAGACTGCTCGTGTCTGAAAACATTCCTGTTATCGGGTGGCCTGTTCTTGTCTGGCTGATTCTTTCCCAGCTATTCTACCTAGTTCTGTTGATTCCGTGGGGTCTTGCCAGCATGATGGCAGTGATGGCTTTTGATTCCGGGGTCAACCTTTACAACCTGTCGTTTGTTGTCATCCTTTGGAGTTATCCAATCTGGCCGATATTGTTTTCAATCCTGGCCTGGATTGCTTACACCCAGCAAAACGCCAAAATGGCGCTCATTTGGACAAGTGTGCCGATGGTGCTGGTTGTGCTGGCTGTTGTGACCTTTTTTATCCTGGTACAGATGGGTTATTAAGTTGCTGCAATTTTGGCGTAGGCATCCGGTCTGCGTTGTTTGAGCAGTGGGAAGAGCCGTCGCCATTCTTCCAGTGCGGCGGGGTCGAGGTCGACCACCAGCAACTCGTCGCGGTCGCGGCTGGCCTGGGCAATGAGCGTGCCGTTCGGTTCACACACAAAACTGGAGCCGTAGAACGTCACACCTTCCACGCCGACCCGGTTGGCGGCGGCGATAAAGATTCCGCTGGCGATGGCCTGCCCGCGCATGACGGTCTGCCAGGATTCTTTGGTATCCACGCTCGGGTTGGTCGGCTCTGAACCAATGGCGGTCGGGTAGAAGATGAATTCCGCGCCGTTCAGGGCGCAGATGCGCGACATTTCGGGGAACCACTGGTCATAACAGGTCGGGACGGCGACCTTGATGCCCAGAATCTCGTGGATGGGATACTGGTCGCTGCCCGCAAAAAAGTGGTCTTCGTGGTAGCCCTCGCCCTGCGGGATGTGGACTTTGCGCGTGAACCCTTGCAGGCCGCCCTGCGGATTATAAATGCTGGCCGTGTCCCAGAATTGTTCGCCTTCACGCTCGAAGATGCTGCCAATAATGTAAATGCCATGCTGGCGGGCCAGTTCACCCAAAAATTGGTGGGTTGGCCCGCCTTCGAGTTCTTCTGCCCAATCGAAACCGGACGGGTCGAGCGTGCTGGCGAAATAAGGCGAGATGCTAAATTCTTGTAAACAGACCAACTGTGCGCCTTTTTGGGCCGCTTCACTAATCATTTGGCGGTAAACTTGAAGCATGGCTTGGCGTTCACCAGGCCAGCGGGTTTGAATGACTGCAATACGGATTTTTTGCATGAGTTTTCCTTGATGTGGTTAATAGATGCTGGATACTGATTCCCAATTTTACCCGGAGATTGCCATGCTCATCCCCTCCACCCCCCGCGCTGACGGTTTTTTCATGCCCGCTGAATTTTCTTCCCACGCTGGAACCTGGATGCTTTGGCCGCAGCGCCCGGATAACTGGCGACTGGGCGCGAAACCGGCACAAAAGGCTTTTAGTGCGGCTGCCAGCGCGATTGCGCAGTTCGAGCCGGTCACGATTGGGGTCAATCACAGCCAGTATCAAAACGCCCGCCAAATGTTGCCGCCTGAAGTTCGCGTTATCGAGTTATCGAGCAACGACGCCTGGATGCGCGATGTCGGCCCGACGTTTATCTCAAATGGGCAAACTGTGCGCGGCATCGACTGGATTTTCAACGCCTGGGGCGGTTTGTATAACGGGCTGTATTTCCCCTGGGATTTGGATGATGCGGTGGCTGACAAAGTGCTCGAAATCGAACGTGTCCCGCGTTATAAAGCCCCGTTGGTGCTGGAGGGTGGCTCGATTCATGTCGATGGCGAGGGGACTTGCATCACTACCACCGAATGCCTGCTCAGCCCGGGCCGCAACCCGGAGTTGTCGCAGACTGAAATCGAGAATATTTTGAAAGAATACTTGAGCGTCGAAAAAGTGCTTTGGATTCCACGCGGGGTCTATAACGACGAGACCACAGGGCATGTCGACAACCTGGCCTGCTACCTGCGCCCCGCTGAAATCGCGCTGACCTGGACGGATGACCAATCCGACCCACAGTATGAGCGCTCCGCCGAGGCGTTTGAGTTCCTGATGTCGCAAACCGATGCCAGGGGTCGGCGATTAACCGTTCACAAGATTCACCAGCCCGGCCCCATCCTGATTACGCCCGAAGAAGCCGAAGGCGTGGACGCAGTCGAGGGGACGCTGCCTCGTCAGGCTGGCGACCGGCTGGCGGCTTCGTATGTTAATTTTTACTTTTGCAATGGCGGCGCGATTGTCCCGACCTTTGAAGACCC
>JAWOIR010000344.1:0-4515 GCA_046484545.1 Anaerolineales bacterium | reverse complement strand
CCGTAACCGTCATTGAAGCGGGTCCCTGCATCGTTGTGCAGAAGAAAACCAAAGAAGTCGACGGGTACGAGGCCATTCAGGTCGGGTACCACGAAGTTTCGGACAAGCACATCAACAAGCCCCAGCGCTCGATGCCGCGCAGCAGCAGGCCGACGTTGTCGCCAGCGCGACCTTCGTCCAGCAGTTTGTGGAACATTTCCACGCCGGTCACAACCGAGTTCTGGGTGTCGCGCAGGCCGATGATTTCAATCGGTTCGCCAACTTTAATGATGCCGCGGTCGATACGTCCGGTTACTACCGTGCCGCGTCCCTTGATGGAGAACACGTCTTCAACCGCCATCATGAAGGGTTTGTCCACTTCGCGCTCCGGCTCGGGGATGTATTCATCCACCACACGCAGCAACTCGACGATGCACTCGTATTCGGGAGCGCTCGGGTCGGTCGAAGTCGATTCCAGGGCTTTCAGGGCTGAACCGCGCACAATCGGGGTCTCGTCGCCAGGGAAGCCGTAGCTAACCAGCAGTTCGCGCAGTTCCAACTCGACCAGTTCCAGAAGTTCCGGGTCGTCCATCTGGTCAACTTTGTTCAGGAAGACAACGATTGAGGGCACTTCCACCTGGCGCGCCAGCAGGACGTGTTCGCGCGTCTGCGGCATTGGGCCGTCGGGGGCTGCCACCACCAGGATGGCACCATCTACCTGAGCCGCGCCGGTAATCATGTTCTTGATGTAGTCGCGGTGACCGTGCATGTCCACGTGAGCGTAGTGCCGGTTTTCGGTCTGGTATTCGACGTGCGCAATGTTGATGGTAATACCGCGCGCTTTTTCTTCCGGCGCGTTGTCAATCTGGTCGTAGGCTTTGAATACAGCGCCACCGGTAAAACCGGCTACTTTTGTTATCGCCGCCGTCAGGGTCGTCTTCCCATGGTCGATGTGTCCCATCGTACCCACGTTCAGATGCGGTTTGCTGCGGTCAAATTTCTGCTTCGCCATCTTTCTTCTCTCCTTGGTGAAAATAAAACAGAGTTCAGATTCAGCAACAGAGCCCTCAATGGGATTTGAACCCATGACCTCGCCCTTACCAAGGGCGTGCTCTGCCAACTGAGCTATGAGGGCATTTCGTGCTGCCGGGAATTTTCCCGGAAGGTGGGCGGTGAAGGATTCGAACCTCCGAAGGCGTCTGCCAACTGATTTACAGTCAGTCCCCGTTGGCCACTTGGGTAACCGCCCGAATTTTTCTCCAGTCTTCTTGACTGGTGGCTGTGTCTCATCATGAAAAATCAGGCACAACCAACAGTGAAAAAGGGCTGAAAAATTGTAAGGTGCTGTGATGTGCTTCTTGAGCCGACGACGAGAATTGAACTCGTAACCTCCCGCTTACAAGGCGGGTGCTCTGCCGAATTGAGCTACGTCGGCGAGCGCGGCTCTGCCGATTAAGCGGGGAAATTATACCAAAGCACTTCCCGTCGGGCAAGGCTACAGGCAAAATTTAAGCCTGCTTGGCTGCGCAGTGCGGCCACACAGGCTGGAGTTCGTTCGCGCGGATGCGGAGTCTATCAGAATTCTGGCCGGGAGTCAAGTCTCGTATGTTATAATTTTCCCGTTTTGGCTGTTCTTACATGAAAACAAGGCTGTCAGGATTGATTTATGCTCAAAATTGAAATTGTGTATTGCGCTGTTTGACATTACACTGCCCGGGCCGTGAGTCTGGCAGGTGAATTGTTGAAAAACTTTGAATCGCGAATGGCTTCTGTGGCGTTGCTACCCTCAGATGGGGGGCGTTTTGAAGTCAGCGTTGATGGAAAATTGGTTTACTCCAAATTAGGGACGGGTCGCCACGCCGAACCGGGCGAAATCTCCCAACTGATTGAAAAAATTCTTTCGTAACGAGGCTTTTATGGCAAAAAAAGGACGTGTTTTTTCAGGCGCGCGCCCAACTGGGCGTCAACACCTGGGCAATTACCTGGGAGCAATCAAAAACTATGTCGATTTACAGAATGAATACGACTGTGTGTACTGCATTGTGGATTTGCACGCGCTGACCACAGAAGAGACCACTGCTGACCTGAAACAGAATACCTACGAAATGGCCCTCGACTGGCTGGCGGCGGGCGTTCGCCCGGATGAGACGATTTTGTTCGTCCAGTCGCATGTGCCGCAGGTAACGGAGCTGCATACCATCCTTTCTATGGTCACGCCGCTTGGCAAATTGACCGACCTGCCGACTTTTAAAGAAAAAGTGCGCCAGAACGAGAGCAATGTCAATTATGGGCTGGTTGGTTATCCGGTGCTGATGACGGCAGATATCGTCCTGTATAAAACCGACGTTGTCCCGGTCGGCATCGACCAGGCCCCGCACATCGAGTTTGCGCGTGAAATCGTGCGCTCGTTCAATTACCGCTTCAAGACCAATGCCCTGATTGAGCCACAAATGAAGAATACCAAAATCTTGAAGGTGCTTGGCATTGACGGCAAGGACAAAATGGGCAAGAGTTTGAACAATCACATCGAAATTGCCGCCACGCCTGATGAAACCCGCCAGCGCGTGATGCAAATGGTCACCGACCCGCAGCGTATGCGCCGCAACGACCCTGGTAACCCGGATGTGTGCAATGTCTTTTCGATGCACAAAATCTTCACCTCGGCGGAAGATGTGGCGATGATTGACCGCGAATGCCGCGTGGCTGGTATTGGCTGTGTCGATTGCAAGAAGCGCTTTGCCGAGAACCTGAACAAATCGCTGGAGCCTTTCCGCGCCAAACGCGAGGAGATTGCGAAAAACCCGAACGATGTTTGGGATGTTTTGCAGGATGGCGCAAAACGCGCTCGTGCGATTGCCGAAAAGACGATGGAAGATGTGCGCGCGGCGGTACAGTTGCCGTAAACTGTCGGTTCGGATTGTCGAGTTGTTATAGAACACAGATTTCGCTGATTGGGCGGATTAACACAGATTTTTCTAAAAAATCCGCGTAAATTCGTTGAATCCGTAAAATCCGTGTTCTATTTTTTTGGGTGCGTAATTCCGATTTGTGGATTACGCGCTTTGTTTAAGGAGGCTTTATGCGCGCTTTGGTACAACGAGTCAGTTATGGCAAAGTTTCGGTTGAGGGGCAGACTGTCTCTGAGATTTCAAACGGGCTGGTGATTTTGCTCGGTGTCGGGCATGGGGATGGCGAAGCGCAGGCAGCCTGGCTGGCCGAGAAGATTGCCAACCTGCGAATTTTTGAGGACGCCGAGGGCAAGATGAATCTCTCGTTACGCGATGTGGGCGGTTCGGCGCTGGTGGTCAGCCAGTTCACGCTGTATGCCGATTCGCAAAAGGGACGCCGCCCCTCGTTTGTCAATGCCGCCCTGCCGGATGTGGCCGAACCGCTGGTAGAGAAGTTTGCTGAAATGATACGCCAGCAGGGTGTGCCTGCTGGCGTGGGTGTTTTTGGGGCGCACATGCTGGTCGAAATTCACAACGACGGCCCGGTGACGATTTGGCTGGAGCGAGACTAATGCGTCTCCGTCACCTTGTGGATGGTGCGTGGCGACTCGGTGTCAAATCCGCGCGCGCGGGTCAGGTGGTAGCAAAACAACTGGGCCGGGATAATGGCGATGAGCGGCGAGAGCCATTCGGGGATGCCCGCCGGAAGCGGGATGGGCGACTGGGCCAGTGCCAGGGCTTCGGCGTCGTCTGAGATGACGGTCAGCTCGGCGTGATGGGTCTCGCGCAGGTTCTTGAGCAGGCCGAGCATGTCGGGCAGGATGACGCCCGAAGGCGCGGCGACGAAGACCGGGAATCCGCGCTCGACCATAGCGATTGGCCCATGCTGGAAATCCGCCGAGGAGTAGGGTTCAGCGACAGAGTAGGTCAGTTCCTTCATCTTTAGCGACCACTCGAAGGCGGTGGCGTAGTTGAATCCGCGCCCGATGACGACACAATGTTCCATATAACGGAATCGCTCGGCCAGCCGGGCGATTTCTTCATCCAGCGCCAGCACTTGCTGTGCCCAGATGGGCAGTTTTTGCAGGTCGGCGCGGCGGACGGAGTCATCGGCCAGTTCGACCGAGAGCATGGCCATGGCCAGCAGTTCGGCAGTGTAGGTTTTTGTGGCGGCGACGGCTTTCTCCGGCCCGGCAGCGATGTCGATAACGAAGTCGGAGGCGGCGGCCAGGGGTGAATCGGGGGCGTTGGTGATGGCGAGCGAGGCGCAGCCCTGGCGTTTGCCTTCCTCGACGACGGCGATAATATCCGGCGATTTTCCTGATTGCGAGACGCTGGTGACGAGTGCGCCCTTGAGCAGCGGGCTTTGTCCGTAGAAGGTGAAAAGCGAGGGGGTTGCCAGGGCAACCGGCAGGCGGTTGTATGCGCCCCACAGGTAGTTGGCGTAGCGCCCGGCGTTGTCGGAGGTACCGCGCGCGGTCAGGAAGACGTAGGCCGGGTCGATTTTTCGAATCTCAGCGGCGATGCGTGTGATTTCGGCTTGTTTGCCGAGCAGGGTTTGCATTGTGGCGGGCTGTTCGTGGATTTC
>JAWOIR010000313.1:0-5960 GCA_046484545.1 Anaerolineales bacterium | reverse complement strand
GCAACGTGCAGCACTGATGACAATAATTTCGCTATGATTGCTACGGCAAAAAGCCTGGGTTTTCAACAAATTTCTCCAGAAGAAAAACTATGGAGTTATCCCGAACTCCCTGATTTTTAGCTTGACTATCTTCAAACGCTTCCTGCTTGTCGCGCAATGCCCGAAGCGTGGAAACACAAAGAAATGAGCAGTATTGATCTCGCAGGGGCGACCCGCCAGGGCATAATCAGATGTTTTCTTGCCAAGAATTACGTCAGGAGTAAGCGATTTCTTGCGCTTAACGGGTCGCCCCTACTTGCCCCGGATAATTGCCTTTGGGTAGAAAGGAGTGCCGCTATGAAACCGCAGAAGATGAAGGCTTATGCCTCGTTTGACGAGTGGCATCGTGACCAGTCAGCGACGAATCAGCGGCTCATTACCGCACTCTCCGGAATCGTAAAGAAGACTGCGCCCGAATTCACCCCGACCGTGAAATGGGGACAGGGCTGCTGGACACTGGGCGACGCGCCGAAAGTTTACATGCATGCCGAACCAGACCACGTCCAGTTTGGCTTCTACGCCGGAGCAACCCTGAACGACCCGGAAGGATTACTTGTTGGCAGTGGGAAGCACGTTCGTCACGTGAAGGTGTTCACGACGCAGGACATCCCACAAGAGGCGCTTGTTGCGCTCTTGGAGCAGGTGCGCTAAGTACCGCCATTTCCTGAGATGTGCAAGCGAGGCATTTGCATGGGCGTAACGCTAGACTAGCGTGAGAAAATATGACCACGATTGGTTTCCTCGCAGATTATCTCGATACCATTCCTACATTGGCAAAATGGTTCCGCGACCAATGGCCGGATTATTATGCTGACACGTCACAAGAAGAGATGGAGCAGGATTTTCTTGAAGACGCTTCCCATACTCGTCTTCCCATTCGCCTGGTTGCCTTCGAATCCAATGAACTGGCTGGCACGATTATCCTGCGAGAGCGCGGAAGCGTGACGTTGCCGGGGTTCCAACCTGAATTGGGGGGCTTGTATGTCGTTGAGACTCATCGAGGTCATGGAATCGGCACACAATTGGTTCGGGCAGGAATGAAACTGGCTCTCGACCAGGGTTATAAGACAGTTTATGCAACAACAGTCTCGGCAGCAGGAATCCTGGAACGGCTGGGCTGGGAATTTATAAAAACAGTCACCCATCAAGATGAGCAACTGGCATTGTATGGCTGTAAGCTATGTGTGCCGCCTGCCGATTAACAGCGTACACTGGGTGCTACGGATTTTGCCGTACGCTTCGCAGTCAAGCATTTTTTCTAGATTTGAGTTTTGCTGCTCCCAGACAGAGTTCACGCATGCCCCGGCGCCAGTATCCCGCAGGAGCATACGGGGCGGGCCGAAAACCGTTAAGCGGCCAACAGAATATCCATAATCAAAAATGAAAAATCAAACCATTAAACTAAGCGATTTTATTATTGAATACTCACTCAAAGGTGAAAGCAATACGTCAATTGTCTTGATCAACGGTTTTCGTATGCCGTTGGATAGTTGGAACATGCTTTATCCAGATATTGAAAAGTTAGGCAAGGTATTCGCTTACAATAGGCTTGGGGTAGGAAATTCTTCAAAAGCAATGTCTGACCAAACGGGGTCAACTGTTGTTGAAACATTGAGAAACCTGTTGAAGGCTGTAGACCTTGCTCCCCCATACGTTTTGGTTGGTCATTCTCTTGGGGGGATATTTACAAACTTATATGCTCGCATGGTTCCTGAAGAAGTGTCAGGAATTGTGTTGGTTGACGCTGCTCATCCCGATGAGCCTAAAAAGCAAAATGAACTACAACAGCACAATTTTGTGTCAGCAATTAACAATTGGCTAAAATCTATCGAGTGTATTTTTGATAAGTACAAATATTCCGAGTACGAAAAAATTGATGAAACCATAAACCAGCTAAATAATGCACGTGGTTTCCCCCAAGTTCCCCTGGTAGTTGTTTCAGGCACAAAGAAAATGCCCTTCGTTCCAGAGAAAAATTTCGAGGTTCATCTTCAATTCCAAAAAGAACTGGCAGCCTTGTCCTCAAACTCAAAACACTATATTGCTGAAGGTAGTGGTCATTTTCCTCAAATAACTGAACCTGAAATTGTGCTTGCAGCAATAAAAGATGTCGTTGAGTTCGCAAAAATCGCCTAGCAAAACGTTCTCAGGACACGCCGAGTGTCTTTTCTGGAAAAATGATGGATTTCGACTCACCCCCAGCCCTCATCGCGTGGTGACGAGGTAACTTTGACAAGTCAATGGAGGACACCCATGCAAAAACCCCAATCACCGGCTACCCATTCCCTGACAGCCTTTTTTCTCATTGCCTTTGCCTTTTCATGGCTGTTCTGGCTGGTGCCGGTTTTGTCATCATCTGGATTCTTTTCGCTTGCAATTCCGAATATGGCCTGGGTCATTGTAGGCGCGCATGGGCCGCTGGTCGCCGCGCTAATTCTGGTCTACCGTAGTGCAGGTTGGGGGGCTGTCAAACAATTGATTCGTTCCGGGTTCAACCTGCGCATGTCGGCGGTCTGGTGGCTTTTCATTCTTTTTGTTCCTGTTGTCTTGGCGGGGCTGGCTGTATGGCTTAACATCATTTTGACCGATTACCAGCCTGACACCACCCTGCTCGAGCAACCCTTGATGATTCTCCCAACGTTCCTGGTCTTGTTCTTCCTGGGAGGCGCCTTTCAGGAAGAATTCGGCTGGCGCGGGTATGCCCTGCCGGGCCTGCTCGAAAAGTGGAATCCGCTGCTGGCAAGCGTCTTTCTGGGCGTGATTTGGGGCGTGTGGCACCTGCCACTCTTCTATATTGCCGACGCAAGCCAGTCCTTTATGCCCTTTGGCGTCTTTGTGCTGCTGGCTGTTGGCTTCAGCATTGTTTTTACCTGGCTGTGGATACGCACCAATCGCAATTTGTTCAGCGCCCTGCTTTTCCATGCCGCAATCAACACCTCCTTTTCGCTCTTCCCACCGGTGGAGTTGCAGGCAGGCGGCAATCAACAGGCCTTTACCTATCTGATGGGCGCCTATTTCATTCTGGCTATTGTACTGGTTGTGCGGGAGTTGGATTTTTGGAAGCAGAAGGTGACTTCACGTTAGGATACTTGGGCAAACCTTGAAGGGCGTTGCCCTCATCTGAAGGGATTCAGCCCCAAACGGCGGATTCGGTTTGCAGAAGGTATGCGATGACTGCTGGTCGGCGCGACTCGTCTTACTGACCTTTTTGTATCTTCTCGCGTTCCTGTTCCCATAGTTTCGCGAATCGTTCAAAAACATCCGCGATGATTTCCAGTTCGCTTTCAGAGTACCCTGAGACCAATTCGTTTTGCGCTTTTCTTGCCGACTCAAACCATGACGCCATTTTTTCGGCGCTCGATTTTTTAGGAGCGACCAGGGTGCCGCGGCGGTCATCGGGATTGGGTCGGCGTTCGATTAATCCAGCCTTTTCGAGCCGGTCCAGCATGGCGGTTGTTGCGCCGGAAGTGAGGCCTGTATGCCTGGCAAGTTCAGACGGAGTGGCAATTCCTTTTTGGAATAGCAGCCTGAGACATTCCATGTCGGTTCCGTTGAGGCCTGCCCATTCACTCATGGCGTTTCGAAACTGCGTCAAATTAACGCCATAATCCCTTACCGCCATCAGGGCTCGTTTTTTTAAGTCTGCCTTTGTTGATTTTGTCATAGAAATATACCCTTGACACTGCCTTTATTTTGAAGTATCTTTATTATAAAGATAAATTGCTTTATATGCAAGATGTCAAAACCATTCAAAGTCAGAGAAGGAGATTTTTATGAGTTCGAAGACAGATACGAAAAAGTCCACCAAGAATTCTGGTGAAGGATTTTCAGCCGAAGAAAAGGCAGCGATGAAGGCTCGTGCCCAGGAATTGAAGGCAGAAGCGCGTGCGAGCAAGAATAGAGATGAAGGGGAAAAAGCTGTGCTTGCAGCCATTGCCGCGATGCCAGAACCAGAGCAATTGATGGCGAAGCGCCTGCATGAGATTGTCACAACCAGCGCGCCAATCCTCATACCGAAAACATGGTATGGGATGCCCGCTTATGCCAACGCAAACGGCAAGGTCATTTGCTTCTTTCAGGCCGCAAGCAAGTTTGATACAAGATATGCCACATTCGGCTTCCAACCCGATGCAAATCTTGACGATGGCAATATGTGGGCGGCATCCTTTGCGCTCATTAAGTTGACAGCAGTCGAAGAGGCAAAGATTATTGCGCTTGTGAAGAAAGCAGTCAGATAAGGCTTGTAAGAAGTGTGAGAGACCGAACAATAACCCGCCCCCCGACGCAACACTTGTTTAATCGGGACGCTGAAATTCCACTACCCTGCCCATGACCTGCCCCCAAGTTAGCCTTCCCCTCAAACGCTTCCTGCTTATCGAGCAATGCCCGGCAGCGTGGACATGCCTCGACCTGTACCTCTTCCGTGACGAGGAAGTGGTCTTCTATGTCGGCCAGTCGCATCTCGCTTTTGCGCGGGTCTGGGAGCATTTGCTGGGCGGATTCAAAGGTCACTCTCTCGTCGGGCGCTTTGTCTGGAGCAACTGGCCGGTCTCGATGAAATTCAGTATCGAGTTGTTCAGTTCGCAGTCCGAACAGTTTGACAGCCTCGGAAACAACCTCGATTCCGCCGAACGCGCACTTATCCGGCAGTACGCGCCCTGTTTTAACTTCTCCCTCAATCGCCAGCCGACCCCGCTGCCATCTGCTTACCTGCCGCCGAACGCCCGCCTGCGTTGCAGTCGCAGCCTGAACAAACTCATCCACCAGGCTGAACGGGTCGTCCGCGCCGAGGACACCCGGGCCTTGATGGAAGAAATCGAATAAAGGACTCCAACATGGCCTATCACCCAATCAACCTGACCCTGCGCTTCCTGCTCGAACTGGCCGCCCTGGTTGCTGTCGGTGCCTGGGGCTGGCAGCAGCGCGAAGACGGACTGCGCTTTGCGCTGGCAATCGGACTTCCCCTGCTGTTGGCCATCGCCTGGGGCGTGTTCGCCGTCCCTGGCGACCCCAGCCGTTCGGGCAAGGCCCCAATGCCGGTTCCCGGCTGGTTGCGCCTGGTCTTTGAACTGGCCTTTTTCGCGCTGGCCGTCTGGGCCTTGTACGACCTTGCTTATATCCTCCCGGCTTGGGGGTTGGGAATCCTGGTAGTCTTGCATTATCTCGCCTCCTACGACCGCATCCGCTGGCTGCTTGCGCGTTAAAGGCGAACAGGAGGAACCATGAGTGAACCGATTCGCAGACTCGCCGGGGCCAACATGGACATCGACCTCGCCAGCCCGCCCGGCAGCATTGCCTGGTCGCAGCAAAAATGCCCGTGGAACGAGGCCGAAAAGACCGATGCGCACCGCTGCGCGGTCAAGAACATCTCGCTTTGCCCGTATTTTTGCGGCGTCGAATATCTCGATACGCTGCTGTGCTCTTACCCGCATCCCAACCCGCTGGCGAATGCCTGAAAACCGATTGAATTTGAACCAAAAAGAAGGATAATGGAAAGCGTAACCAATATATTTTTGTGAGAAGTTGGTGGGGCCACCCGAGAAAGGATTATCAAAACATGAAACATCCGCTTGCCGTCTGGATTCTTGCCTTCTGGCTGCTCTTCCTGGCCTTTGGCGGTTTATACGGGGGAATTGCCATGCTGCTCGACCCCTCCGGAGCCTCGATGCAAATGGACGAAGTGCTCGACCTTTTGCCCGTTTCCGATTACCTCCTGCCGGGGCTGTTCCTGCTGCTGGTCATGGGACTTACGCCGCTCGCGCTTATCTACGGCCTGCTGGCCCGCCCGTCTTGGCCCTGGCTGCAATCCCTGTTGAGCCGCACCAGAGCGCACTGGGCCTGGGGCGCGACGGTACTGCTCGGGCTGGGGCTGCTGCTCTGGCTTGTTATCCAGGGATTCTTGATTGGGTTCAGGTGGCCCA
>JAWOIR010000301.1:0-14483 GCA_046484545.1 Anaerolineales bacterium | reverse complement strand
CTCGATGACCGTCAGGGCATGGAAACTCTCGCCGTGCGTGTTGCGCGCTTGCGGCGCGGCCAGGCGCTCCAGGCGGAAGTAGTCGCAAGTGACCAACGTCTCGCCCGGCTCAGCCGCGCGGCGGATTTGTCCGCGCAAGGCCGGGTCGATGGCGGCCAGCGATTTGTCGAGATGCAGTTCGCGTCCGTTTGTCAGCGGACGATTCCAGTCGAAAACGCGGTAGGTGATGTCCGAGGTCTGCTGGACTTCGTAAACCAGCAGTCCCGGCCCCAGGGCGTGGACGGTGCGGGCCGGCATGTAAACCGTATCGCCGCACTGAACGCGATGATATTCGACAATGTCGAGAATCTTCTCGCCGCCGCGAACCGCCTCGGCCAGCGCATCGGGGCTGGTGCCTTCCTTGACCCCGGCGATAATTTCGGCTTCCGGCGCGGCCTCCAGGATGTGCCAGGCTTCGGTCTTGCCGACCAGGTCCGGGCCTTCCAATTCGGCAGCCAGGCGGTCATCCGGGTGGACTTGCAGCGAGAGCCAGCGCGCGCAGTCGAGCAGTTTTATCAAGAGCGGGAAACGCCCTTTCCCGCCGCGCATTCCCAAAACCTCATCCCCATAGTTAACCAGCACATCGGCCAGGGTGCGGCCTGCAAACAGCCCGTCGGCAACCAGGTTTTGCTCGTAAATGGCCCAAATTTCGGCAATCGGGGCGTCTTCCGACGTATCCGGCCCGGCCAGGGATTGCAGGGCGCGGCCTCCCCAAACGTAGTTGCGGATGGTAGGCTTGAGAGATAACGGGGCCAGGTTCATCGAAGCTCCTTTTTCAAGGCAAGATTATCATTACAGCGCAATGCTCCAAGAAAACTCCGAAAAATGGTTGTGTGCGAGGGCGCATGCCCCCGCACACAACCATTTTTCGGTTATCTCTGGCAGTGAATGCGCAGCAACAATGCAATATCGCACTGTAATATTATATCATCGGGAAAAAGAAGACGAGTCGCCAGGGTTGGCGACTCGTCTTTATAGGAACAGGAACCTGACTGGGCAGCCTATCCTACTGGCTCATCAAACCCGGCCTCAGCCTGACCGAGCGCTAAAACAGCCGATTGCGTGCCGAAGCGGGTCATCGTCACCGCGCCGACAGCGAGCAGGGTCAGGACAGTCGGGACAACCCAGCCGACACACGGGATAAACCCGATTCCATCCGCCACCAGGGTCAGCAGGAAAGTCCCCAGCGCGGCGCTGACCGGCAACGGCCATTCGACATTGAACAGGCCAATTAATCGCGCCCCAATCTCAGCCCCGAGCGAAATCCAGCCAAAGACCATGGCAGCGCCCAGAAGCAGGACAACGATAAAGAAGAGTGGAACCGTCAGAAACAGGGTCAGCACAAACACGCTGAACAGGGCCAGGGCCACAACGACCACCACGAACAGGGTGTAGGTCAGCAAACCCATACCACCGGCCATCAACGGCTGGCGCACGATGGAATCAGAGACACGGCGCGTGTATTGCGGCAAGAACAGGACAATCAGCAAGGCCATCAGACCGTAGCCAACCGACTTGGCGAATAGCCAGAATACATCCCAAACCGGGTTGAAATCCACATTGAAACGCGGCGTAACGCCAGGGATGCTGACATCAGGCCTGTCCGGGCGCACCGGCAAGGCAGGGTTATCCACCATGCTGCCATCCACGCGCGCGCCTTCTTCACGCTGCACCGGGCCGCCAATCGTCACCAGGTCACCGCGGATGTGGGCATTTTCCTGTAAAAAGGTCGGCCCGCCGATGATGACGATGTCACCGCGCATCTCGGTATTGACGCTCAGCGCACCGCCGATGATGACTGCATCGCCGCTAAACTCGACCAGCTCCTGTATGTCCACCGTACCACCAATGACGACCAGGTCGCCATAAAAGGTGCTGCCCGATTCGAGCAGGGCCGAGCCGCCAATCAGCACCAGGCCGCCCGAGGCGGTTTCGCCTTCACGCAGGACATAACTGGAACCGATAATAACGCCGCCGTCCCATTGCGGGGCCGCCAATCCCTGCGCCTGGGCCGACTGCAAAGGGAGCAGGGCCAGGGTCAGCAGGGCCAGCGTAGTGAAGAAGTATCTTAAGGATTTCATTTTCTACCTCCTACAGCCTTACCCGGCTGTATGCTTTTTGTTTTGCCTGGCTGCGCAAAGGAGCCGCCAGCAAGGCGCTTAAACCAATTGTGATTACTAGCAAGAGCAGCCAGACGGAAGGCGACAATACTCCTAAAACAAAGCGGAAAATTACTTCGCCGACAATTCCCGCAGCCTGCGCTGCTGCCGAAAGATAAACAAGCGCGCTCACCCAGTGCACGAAGACCTGGGCGGGCGAAAGGCTCAAAAAGGGCAGCAACGGTGCGAGCATCCAGAAAATCAGGGCAACACTTACCAGGGCCAGCAAAACCACCCCGATAACCGCCCGCCTGCGCTGGATATTGCGCTCGGCCTCCAGGCGGTGCTGGAAACGAAGCGCAAATCCGTTGGCTGGCCGGGCAACCGGCGCGGCTCTCAATATCAGGTTGGCGCGGGCGAGCGAAGCGCATGGTTCGCAAGACGCAATGTGACGGTTAAGGTCACGCCTTTCTTCAGGCATCAGGTGTGTGTCATTTAACAGCCAATCTTCAAAGGGCTGGTGTTCCATAGGGCATCCTTTCGAGATGGGGTTCAGGGGCACCTTCTGCAAGATGACGGGCAACTTCACGACGGGCGCGGTGCAGGCGGCTTTTCACGGCAGGCACGGTCAGGTTCAGGCTTTCGGCGATTTCCACTTCTGAAAAGTCGTACCAATAACGCAAAACCAGAGCGGCACGGTCGGTGGAGCCGAGTCTTTGCAAGACCATTTGCAGAGCATACTGCTCTTCGCGCCGTTCGGTTTCGTGGGCCGGGTCGATGGCGTTGGCGTCGGCGAATTCCATCGGGCGGTCGTCATCGTCGGCTTGTTCGTCGATAGAGATGAAGCCGAATTTGCGGCGGCGTAGCTGGTCGATGCAATAATGGGCCGCAATTGACAAAAGCCAGGTCGGGAAAGAGCGTCCCAGGTCGAATCGGCCAATGTTGCGATAGGCGCGCAGGAAACTCTCCTGGGCCGCGTCTTCTGCGGCTTCAGGTTCGCCCAACATGCGGTAGCACAGGTTATAGACCGGTGTCTGGTACTGCTCCACCAGCCGGGTAAACGCTTCGTCGTTGCCTTGTTGCGCCTGGAAAACCCAGGTTTTTTCTTCGTTCACGGAAACTCCTGTTTTTCGTTCTGTCAAGGTATACGCAGGGGGGTTGGTTTGGTTGCAGGAAAAATAACTATCTCCAAAACTGCGGCAAGTATTCTCGATATGTCTCCAGATAATCGTCCAAAACCTGCTGAGCCACATCCAGATCGCGTATGACGGGGTCGAGCAGCAGGCATTGCAGGGCTTTTTGGCGGTCGCCTTCGAGAACGGAATCAACGCATAATTGCGAGACGATGGTCTCGCGGCGCAGTAATTCGGCGATGCCTTCGGGCAATGCGCCGACTAAAATCGGGTGCGCGCCGGCGCCATCGACAAAGGCCGGGGTTTCGACAGCGGCGCCGAGCGGCAGGTTGGCAATTTGCCCCATATTTGGCAAAATGGCTGCCTGGTGGTAATGTCCGCCGCCCCCAGCAATATTTTCTATCATTTCGAGCGCGCCTTCGCTGTCGGTTTCGCGCAGGGAGTCAATTTCCAGGTGGCCATCGGCCATTTCGTTCAGGCGGTCGAGGCTGAAATCGCGCAGGGCGTCGAAGGCGTCCCAGTCGTAAAGTTGCAGGTTGTATTTTTCCCAGGGCTGGGTAATGGGGTCGCTTGTCCAGGGCAGGTATTCGCACAAATGCGAATCGCCGGGGACGGGGAACAGGCCAAAGGCGTTGAAAACGCGCCTCGTCAGCGGTTCAAAGGCCGGGTCGTAGGCCGCGTAGCGTTCCCTGAAAAGCGGATAAAGGTCTTCGCCTGTCACCCGGTCGTGGATGGAGAGTATCCAGGTAAAGTGATTCAGTCCAGCAGCGCGGATTTCGATGCGCGGAAGGGTCTCGCGAATGGCCTGCTGCTGGAGCGGGTAGGCGAGCAGGTCGGCGTTCATACTGGTAATGCCTGCCGGAATGTCGAGGCCGAGGTCACGCCCCAGCACAAGGCCGACGGCACAGTAGCCCATATAGACCTGGTGGCACAGCCCAATGGCGCGGATGCGGCTGTGGCGGTTGACGGCGTCGCAGATGCGCGTCATCGGATTGGTGTAGTTGATGAAGTAGGCTTCAGGGCAGGCGGCTTCCATGTCGCGGACGATGTCCATGACCGGGCCGAGGTTGCGGGCAGCGTGGGCGAAGCCGCCGGGGCCGCCGTTTTCGGCATAAGGCTGACGGATGCCGTATTTGAGCGGAATCTCCCAATCCTGCCGCCACAGGTTTTCACGCGCGCCAACTTCGATGGCGCTGACGACGAATTCCGCGCCAGGTAACGCTTGCTGGTGGTGGGCATGGGTACTGAGCGTAAACCCGCAATCCCATTCGCGGTTCAGGCGTTCGGCCAGGCGGCGGACGATATCTAGCGATTGCGGGTTGCGGTCGACCAGCGCCAAATGCGAGCCGCGCAAGCGTTCGGAGCGCAGCAAAGCCGACAGGGTGTTTTCGCCAAAACTGGCGCTGCCCGCGCCGATGACGACGATTTTGGTGGGGAGGGTCATGGGGGTGCTCCTTAACAATTTGATTACAACCTTTATACCCCAATCGCGTATAATTTCACAAGGATTGCCATTGGGTTCTCTGGTATTTGCTGTGAAGAAGGGCGCATTTTTGGGTATGAGCGCGCGCCGTATACGGCGCGCGCTCATACCCAAAAATGCGGGAACCTTTATCAAGGGAATTTCCAAAGAACCTGCCATTATGAAAGGAAAAACTCATGTCAAAAGTTGATACCCTCGTCCAGAACTTTCTCGAGCAGAAATCAATTGCCGTTGTCGGCGTTTCGACCAAACGGGACACCGGCTGCAACCTGAATTACGACAAGTTCAAGGCCGCCGGGTATACGGTTTACGCCGTCAGCCCGAACACGACCGAATTCCAGGGCGACCCGTGCTATCCCGACCTGAAATCCATCCCCCAAAAACCGGATGCGGTCTTCATCTTTGCCAGCCCAAAAGTGACCGAGCAGGTCGTCCAGCAGGCGGTTGAAGTTGGCGTCAAACACGTCTGGATGCACTGCATGATGGGCACCAAGCCCGGCCTGGCCGAAAGCATGACCAGCGTTTCACAGGATGCGGTGCGCCTGTGCCGCGAAAACGGCATCGAGGTCATTCCCGGCACTTGCCCGGCCCAATTCCTCAATCCCGATTTCGGCCACAAAATGATGCGCGGCTTGTGGCGGTTGTTTGGCAACCTGAAAATCGAAGAAACGGCCTGATTAAATGGCTCTCTGATATTTGCCGTAAAGAAGCCCGCATTTGGGGGGCTTATCTCGGGAATTCCAAGGAGCCGATTAAATACGTCCCGTCTTTTTGCGGTAAAATAGCAAGACTTTCTGCAAAAGGACATTTTGTGTTTGAAATTCTATTTTTGGGAACTTCCGCCTCTGCGCCCTCGGTTCGCCGAGGGCTTTCGGCGTTAATCGTAAAGCACAACGAACACCGCTTCCTAATTGACTGCGGCGAAGGCACACAGCGCCAAATTTTGCAATCCGGTATCGGCTTCAAACAACTCACCCGCATCCTGCTCACCCACAGCCACCTCGACCACATTCTCGGCCTGGGCGGGCTGATGTCCACCTTCATGCGCTGGGAATCCATCGAATCGCTGGAAATCTTCGGCGGCAGGAACACCCTCGAGCGGGTCAAAACCCTCATCAACGATGTCGTGCTGGTCGGCAAAAAACCGCCCATGCCACTCCACCTCCGTGAAATTGGTCCCGGCGTCTTCGTGGACGAGCCTGATTTCACCGTCAGCGCTTTTCCCGTCACACATCGTGGCCCCGGCTGCCTGGGATACTGCTTCGAGATGAAGGCCCGCCGTCCCTTTTTGGCGGACAAGGCCGACGAAATGGGCGTCCCCTTCGGCCCCCAGCGGCGCGACCTGGTCAACGGGCATTCGATTACGCTGGAGGACGGACGCATCGTGACTCCCGAAGACATGCTCGGTCCGCTTCAACCTGGGACGAAGCTGGTAGTGGTCGGCGACACAGGCCGCACCGACAACCTGCTCGAAGTCGTCCGCGGCGCCGACGGGCTGGTTATCGAAGGCACCTATCTCGACGAAGATGCTGAAATGGCGCGCCAATTCGGACACCTGACCGCCCGCAACGCGGCGGAACTGGCAAAAAAAGCCGGGGTTAAACAGTTATTCCTGACCCATATCTCACGCCGCTACCGTGAAAAGGACGTGATTGCCGAACTGCAATCCGTCCTGCCGACGGCGGTGGTAGCGCGTGATTTCGATAGTTTCACCATCAAACGCGAAAGTTAGGTATTTTATATGAACGCAAAATTATCCACCATCGGCGTGCTGACCTCCGGCGGCGATGCGCCGGGCATGAATCCCTGCATCCGCGCCATTGTGCGCGCCGGGCTGGCACACAACGCAAGGGTGATAGGCATCAACAACGGCTACGAGGGCCTGATTAACGGCGAATTTCGTCCATTGGGCGCGCGCGATGTCGGCGGAATCCTGCTGCGCGGCGGCACCATGCTGCAAACCCGCCGCTCCCTGGCCTTCCTTGAAGCCCGCGGACAGCGCGAAGCCATCCGACGCATGAACGAATACGGCATGGACGGCCTGATTGTCATCGGCGGCGACGGTTCGCTGACCGGCGCGCTGGCCCTGCACAAACAGGGCATCAACGTGGTCGGCGTGCCGGGCAGCATTGACAACGACATCTGGGGCACTAATATCTCCATCGGCGTCGATACTGCCATGAACACCATCATGGACGCGGTCGATAAACTGCGCGACACGGCCTCCTCGCACGGACGCGCCTTCCTGGTCGAGACCATGGGGCGTGGCTCCGGCTACCTGGCGGTCATGGCCGGAATCGTCAGCGGCGCGGAAATTGTCCTGATTCCCGAAACCAAAGTGACCATTCAGCATGTCGCCAACGCAGTCGAGAACGCCTACAAACGCGGCAAAACCCATGCTTTCATTATTAATGCCGAAGGGTCGGGGATTACTACTGCTGAATTATCAACCGCGCTGGAAGACCTGGACGTAGGCTTCAAGACGCGCGTCACCATCCTGGGGCATATCCAGCGCGGCGGCTCCCCGACGGCCTATGACCGGCTGCTGGCCTCGCGCATGGGCATCAAAGCCGTCGATGCGCTCCTGAGCGGCACAACCGGCGTGATGACCGGCCTGCAAGGACGCAATATCGAATACATTCCGCTTGAAGATGTTGTCAACGCCAAGCGCGAAATCAATATGGACTACCACGAGATGGTCAGTTTGCTGGCGAGGTAAGAGTTTCAGGTATCAAGTATCAGGTGTCAGGTGGAACTTACCTGACACCTGATACTTTAACACCTGATACCTTAAATCCAGGTCGGTTCTGCGTACACCCCAAAAGATTCTTTCATCACGTCAATCATTTCCCCCAGGGTGGCATAGGCGCGGACAGCATCCAGAATGTAAGGCATGGTATTTTCCGTGCCTTCACAGGCGATACGCAGGCGGTCGAGGGCCTGTCCGACGCGGCCAGGGTCGCGCTCGCGGCGAACTTGCTCAAGCCGCGCAACCTGGCGCTGGTAGCCCTGCGGGTCCATCGCCAGAAGCGGAATGGCGGGGGTCTTGTCGTCCACATAGGCATTGACGCCGACGATACGCCGCTCACCGCTGTCGATTTCGCGCTGATAACGGTAGGCCGCGTCTGAAATCTCGCTCTGGAAAAAGCCCTTGTCGATGGCCGGAAGCACCCCGCCCAAGTCTTCGATGCGGCGGAAGTAATCATAGGCCTGGGCCTCGATGTGGTCGGTCTGGGCTTCGACAAAGAACGAGCCGCCGAGCGGGTCAACCGTATTGGTAACACCGGTTTCTTCGGCGATAACCTGCTGGGTGCGCAAGGCAATCGTAACGGCTTTCTCGGAGGGCAGTGCCAGGGCTTCATCGAGGCTGTTGGTGTGCAGGGATTGTGTCCCGCCCAGGACGGCGGCCAGGGCCTGGATGGCGACGCGCACGACGTTGTTCTCCGGCTGTTGGGCGGTCAGCGAAACGCCGGCCGTCTGGGTATGGAAACGCAGCAGCCACGAGCGCGGATTCTTGGCCCCGAACGTCTCGCGCATTTCCCGCGCCCAGATGCGCCGCGCGGCGCGGTATTTGGCAATTTCCTCGAAGAAATCGTTGTGGGCGTTAAAGAAGAAGGACAGGCGCGGGGCAAATTCGTCCACGTCCATACCGCGCGCGATGCCCCAGCGGACGTACTCCAGCCCGTCGGCCAGGGTAAAAGCCAATTCCTGGGCGGCGGTCGAACCGGCTTCGCGGATGTGATAGCCGCTAATCGAAATGGTGTTCCACTGTGGCACGGATTGCGCGCCGAATTCCATCGTATCAACCACCAGACGCATGGATGGTTCGGGCGGGAAGATGTACTCTTTCTGGGCGATAAACTCTTTCAGGATGTCGTTCTGGGTTGTGCCGCGTAACTGGTCGGGGCGCACGCCCTGCTTTTCAGCGGCGGCGATGTACATGGCCCAGATAATTGCCGCGGGTGAGTTGATGGTCATGCTGGAGGAAACCTTGTCAAGCGGGATGCCGTCCAGCAGGATTTCCATATCCTTGAGCGAGGAAATCGCCACGCCGCACTTGCCGAACTCGCCCAGGGCTTCGGGCTGGTCGGTGTCGTAGCCCATCAGGGTTGCCAGGTCGAAGGCGATGCTCAGGCCGGTCTGGCCCTGTTCGAGCAGGTATTTGAAGCGCTGGTTGGTTTCCTCGGCAGTGCCGAATCCCGCAAACATGCGCATCGTCCACAATTTGGAGCGGTGCAGGGTCGGGTGAACGCCGCGGGTGTACGGGTATTGGCCGGGATGCGCCAGGTCGCGTTCGTAATCCAGATTTTGGGTATCGAGGGGGGTATAAAGACGCCTGATAGGTTCGGACGAGGTGGTGACAAAGTTTTTGCGTCTTTCGGGCAAGGCAGTCAGCGCTTTTTGCAGGTCGATTTCCTGCCAGTTTTTGAACAAATCCTTTAGCGCGGCCAGTTTTTGGCGGTCATACATGGTTCACTCCTCTTTTATCCACTTGGCGAATGTAGACAAATTATACCTTTTTACTGCTCGCCTACGCAAATCAAGATTATGGTTTTCTGACACTGCCGTAAAAATGCGGGGTTTTATCACGGGAATTCCCAAAAAGCCAAGCATTATTCGTCCGTACAAATAATGCTCCCTGACCCGGAACGTTTGGCGCAATACATGCGCTTGTCAGCGCAAATCAGTATTTCTTCGGCTGTTTGGCGGTCTTTGGGATACATGGCAATCCCCATACAGCCGGAGAGACAACGCTGAGTCTCCTGAGGCAGGTGCAAGTGGGTGGAGGCCAGGGACAGGCGCAGTTTTTCAGCCACCATCATCGCCCGTTCCAACCCCGTTTCAGGCAGGATAATGCAAAATTCATCGCCGCCATAGCGCGCCAGGAAGTCGGATGCGCGCAGAGTGCGCCGCAAGACCATCGCCACCTGTTTCAAGGCGCTATCCCCAATCCGATGGCCGAAGGTATCGTTTATCCCTTTAAATCCGTCCAAGTCGAGCATGAGCACGGTAAAGATATGCCCGTAGCGGCTGGAACGCTCGATTTCCTGCTGGATACGCTGGTCGAGGTGGCGGCGGTTGGGTAATTCGGTCAGGATGTCGGTCAGGGCTTCTTCGGCGGCGCGAGCATAAACCCCTGCGCTTCGAATAATGGCGCTGGCGCGCTCGGCGAACAACTTTCCAACCACAATTTCTTCGCTGGAGATGACATACGGAGTATCCCAATATAGACTCAGCGCGCCTTTTTGCTCATCTTCGGGGTTGAGCGAAAAAACTGCATAAGCGCGAAATTTTTCGCCATAAATCAAATCTTGAACCGGGCTGGTACGCGAATCCTGGCTCACATCCGGAATGATGACATATTCACGATTTTTTAGAATATTCCCGCCTGCCAGATGATTGAAGCGGCGGGTGAGTTGTTCCAGGAAGTCATCCGACAGGCCAACTGAATACTCACACTTCATTTGTCCATCGCCTTGCTGCAAGTGCAAGGCTGCGCGCTGGGCTTGGAGCAAACTGCGCGCCGATTCGACAATCGAGGGCAGCAAGGTTGTATGCTTCAAATCTGAAACCAGGTTGGTAACCTGTCCGGCCATCTTTTCGAGCAATTCCGCCCGGCGAATGGCTTCTTCATAGAGCATGGTGCGAGAAATTAGCAGCGATAAAATATCAAGCACCTGTCTAATGCGTGCGATTTCAAGGGGTGAAAAATAATGACGTTGGTCGAAGGCAACAAAAAGAGCCCCCAGGAAGCGATTATTCGGCTCACTAATCATCGGCGCGGCAACGATGGATTTTGCCGAAAAAATGGAAGCAAATCGCGGTGAGAGATAAGGCGAACAATAAACATTCTCTGCCACAAGCACCCTGCCCGCCTGCCTGACCGAGTGCGTAAACGTATTTTCATAGGCAGGCGTCGGCGGCAATTTGACATAAAACTCATGGGCGGTGGCATCGGCAGCCAGTGAAACGATTTGTTCCCCATCTTCGTCCCAGCGCGCGAAGTAGATATGGTCCGCGCCCAACAACGACTTGATTTTATCGGCCAGGCCGACAAAGGCTGTCCTGTCGTTTACATCGGCAATCGCCGTGCGAGAAAGCAAAGTAAGTTCATACAGGAAATCATTGTCAGATTTTATCTGTTGCCATTGACCGTGAATTTGCTTTGAGCGCAACACCACCAAGACAGCATTCAGAATCAACACCACCAGGATAACCGGCACAAAACCATAACCCGAACCGCCTGAAAATACCCAGCCAGGCGCCCCATCGAAAACCCGGCAAGCGTTGAAGTAAACCAGGCCCAGATAAACAGAAAGCGCCAGCCCATTCAAACCCAATAAAATAAGCGGCCTGAAAAAAATCTCAAGCGCGCCAAAATACAAGATATAAACAAGCGGAAGCAGACTGTAAACGCCCCCGGTAAGACACGTCCCAATCGAAATCAGTCCAATATCAATCACGACATGCCCAAAAGACAAATTCATCAATGCGCGGTTGCCTAAATCCTTGAATTTCCCCCGCGCCAATTGGCGGTAAAACCACTCAAAAAGCAGTAAAAAAAAGACCGCTATACCCGCAAGAATCAACAAATAGGGAGCGCGCTGGCTGTTCGACAATCCGAGCCAACAAACCAACAAAAAAACACCTGTAAACAACCAGCGTAACCGATTGATTTTTTGTGATTGGCCGATAAAGTCAGGAGAAACTGATTCTTTCAAAATATTCGCCTCACAACCCCGCGAGAAAACTGGCTTTTATTCAAACAGCCCGTCTATCAAAACCCTCATGGCTATTATGCCCTAAAAAGCGCATCTTTGGAACTTACAAATTCGATTTCTGGTATACTCACTCCAATTACCCGCCAGGATTTTATACATGCCGCGATTTGAAATTGATATTGACCCATGCGAACACGTCACCGCCGACGCCATTGGCGCGCCGGGCCAGCGTGTTTTTTATATCCAGGGATGGCAGGCCGCGCGGACTGTGACCATCATCATCGAAAAGATTCAGCTGCAATCGCTGGCAATTGGCATCGAGCAATTCTTGGCCCAACTCGCCGAGGAAAATGCTGACCTAACCGAGGCCTCGGCAGAATACTACGAAGAACAAATGCGTATCACTCCCCCGGTTGAGCCTATCTTCCGCGCCGGTGAAATTGGCCTGGGCTACGACAAGCAGCGCGACCTGGTGGTCCTGGTCGCCAAAGAAATCCTGGGCGACGAGGACGAACCCGAAGAAGCCGCCATCGTCCGCTTTTGGTGCACCCGCAGCCAGGCGCGTGCCCTGGCCCGCTGGGGACAGGAAATCTCGGAGCGCGGCAGGCCCATCTGCAACCAATGCGGCCAACCGATGGAACCCGAAGGACACTTCTGCCCCAAGAAAAACGGGCACAAGCACTAATCCCCTGCCATGAACATCCGTTTTGCGCTCCCCAAAGACGCCCCAGCCATTGCCAGGGTGCATGTCACCAGTTGGCAGACCACTTATCGCGGCATCGTCGCCGCTGAAATCCTCGACAACCTTTCGGTCGAAAGCCGCTTCGAATATTGGCGGGAATACATCCCCCAGGCCGAAGGACGGCAATCCTGCCTCTTTGTTGCCGAAGAAAATGACCAGATTGTCGGATTTTGCTCCGCCGGGCCGGGCCGCGAAACCATCCCTGGCTACACGGCGGAACTTTACGCCATCTACCAGCTGCAAACCGCCCAGAGACGCGGCATTGGCCGCCAACTGGTGCGCGCCGCTGCCAATCAACTGGCCGTGCGCGATTTCCAGTCCATGTTTGTCTGGGTGCTGCGCGACAACCCCGCCCGGCATTTTTACCAGGCCCTCGGCGCAAAATTCCTACAGGAAAAACCCATCACCATCGCCAAGCAGGAACTCATCGAAAGCGCCTACGGATGGGATGACATCCGCCCGCTTACCTGAAGCACATCATGGACTCGCCCAACCCCTCACAAGATTTGCAAAACGCCTTCAAAAACGGAGAAATCGAACTGCAAGGTCAGTTCATGCTCGGTTCCAACTACACCTTCCTGGTCGAAGTCCGTCACGAGGAACAAATCTTCGCGGGCGTTTACAAACCCCAAAAAGGAACCAACCCGCTCTGGGACTTCCCCGCCGAAAGCCTGGCCTGGCGCGAAGTGGCCGCCTACATCCTGAGCGAATTCCTGGGCTGGGGCCTCGTCCCCTACACCACCCTGCGCGAAGACGGCCCCTACGGCCCCGGCTCGCTGCAACAATTCATCGAATATAATCCCAACCAGCACTACTTCAACTTCCGCCCCAAAGACATAGACCGCCTGCGCCCGGTGGCCCTGTTCGACCACCTCGTCAACAACGCCGACCGCAAGGGCAGCCACGTCCTGCTCGAAAAGCGCACCCGCCACCTGTACGCCATCGACCACGGCCTGTGCTACCACGCCGAAGACAAACTGCGCACCGTCATCTGGGACTTCGCCGGGCAAGACATCGCCCCCGCTCATCTCGACGACATCCAGCGGATGTGCGCCGCGCTCGAAACACGCTCAAACCTGTTCACTGACCTTGAGCCTTATCTCGCTCCCGAAGAACTCACTGCTTTAGCCGAACGCGGACAGGTTTTGCTGACCGAAGGGCAGTTCCCCGAACCCCCGCAATATCGCCGCGCCTTTCCGTATCCCCCGCTATAAATGCAGAATGATGAATGCAGAATCAAAACCGGATAACCGCATAACCGGAAAACAGAAAAACTGGAGAACTTTTAAAATGCCCCACTACAAACTCGCCCTGCTTGGGTTCGGCAACGTAGGCCGCGCCCTGGCTGAACTCTTGCTGCGCAAGCAGGCAGAAATGCAGAAAGACTACAACCTCACCTTCAGCGTAGTCGCCATCGGCACCGGTCGGCGCGGATTCGCCGTCCAACCGGACGGATTCGACCTGCCTGCCGTCATGGACGCCCTCAACAACGGTAAAACCCTGGCCGAATTCAGCGCCTTCCCCGCAGAAGACGCCTTCGACCTGATTCGCAAATCCGGCGCGGACGTCTTGTTCGAGAACACCCCGGTCGATTACGCCAGCGGCCAACCCGCCATCGACCACATCAAACTGGCCCTTGAGCATGGCATGCACGTCAGCACCGCCAACAAAGGCCCGGTCGTGCACGCCTGGCATGAACTGAAAGCCCTGGCCGCCAAAAAAGGACTCCAATTCTTCCACGAATCAACCGTCATGGACGGTGCACCGATATTCTCGCTCTTTCGCGGGGCCTTGCCCGGCGCGCAGTTGCAATCCTTTAAGGCTGTGCTGAACTCGACCACCAACCTGATTCTAACCCGCATGGAAAGCGGCGACAGTTTCGACGACGCCGTGCGCTACGCCCAGCAAATCGGCATCGCTGAAACCGACCCATCCGGCGACGTAGACGGCTGGGACGCGGCCATCAAAATCGCCGCACTGGCCACCGTCCTGATGGACAAGCCGCTCAAACCCGGCGACGTGGACCGCACCGGTATCCGCGCCATCACCCCCGAAATGGTGCTGGCCGCCAAAGCCGAGGGCAAACGCTACAAACTGGTCTGCACCGCTGAACGCGATGGCGACCAGGTGCGCGGCAAAGTCGCCCCGGAACTGGTTCCGGTTACGTCGCCCATGTACGGGCTGGAAGGTACCACCTCGCTGATTCAATTCAACACCGACGTGCTTGGCGAACTGACCCTCATCGAAAGCGACCCCGGCCCGCAC
>JAWOIR010000228.1:0-7858 GCA_046484545.1 Anaerolineales bacterium | reverse complement strand
CAGACAGGGGTGACGTCAACCGGCTGGCGGTTGGCAGCGCGTAAGAATCGGCTGGTTATTTCCATAAGGCCAGGGTCTCCTCGGCAGGGTGATAGATGGCGGTATGCAGGGGTGTATCGCGCAGGGTGTAGCGGCGCCCTTCGGTGTTGCGTAGTTCGTTAACCAGGTCGGAAAAGCGCGGCAAGTCGTCGGTTTCGTAAACAACCACAAATTCCTGGTTTTGCAGCCCAAAAGAATAGAGCAACAGCTGGGCTATGTCTTCAAATTGCTTGCCAATGCGGATGTGTTCGTTCATCATCCCCTGGCGGGCCTCGCGGCTCATCAGGTACCACTCGGTGGTTTTGCTGAACGGATAAATGATCAGGTACGGCAGACGGGTTTCAGCAAAGGGATCGATCTCTTGCTTCGAGCGCGCTTTCGAATATTGGGAAGGGCGGGTAAAGCCCCAGAGTGAATCCTTGATATCGACAAGATGACGATACGGGGCGTTGGCGCGGGCAAATTTCTCAAAGAAAACGGCTGCATCCCCTTTTTCTCCCGCAGTGATGGCAGACCAAACCAACAGGTCGAGGCCGCTTTCAGTGGTCTGGTAAATGTCCACCGTTTTGGCCGAGTCACGCAAGGCGGCGAGCCAGTTTTTGTGGAAGTCGGCGCGTTCGGCAGAGGCGAGCGCCCAGTAAGCGTCCGTAAAGGCCGCAAGGGCAAAATGGCTGAAGGTGCGTTGGGTAGTTTCTTCGGTATTTTCCATTACGGGTTACTCCTTACCAGCACACAGGCCGGGTCGCTTTCGAGATAATCGCCGGTGACACCGTAGGCGCGCCCGCGCTGGCCGCCGCACACATCGCGGTATTCGCAAGACCCGCACACGCCTTTAAGTTTGGTCACATCACGTAAATCTTTGAAAATTGACGAATTACGGTACACATCCACGATGTCATGCTGGCGTGTATTGCCCGCTGTGACCGGCAGGAAACCGCTCGGCTGGATATCACCAACATGCGAGATGAACAGGAAGCCATTGCCGTCATTGACACCCTTGGTCGGGCGATTCAGTCCATCGGCGTACTGGAATCCCGCCCCCTGGAATGTGACCGGCTTCTCTGCACCCTGTTCGGCGCGTTTCCGCTGGATGGCAACCCGGCGGTACATCGGCGCGGCAGTCGATTTGATGTCAAAAGGCGCATTCTGGGACAGGTCGTAGAGCCAGTTGAATACCTGCTCGTGCTGCTCGGCGCTAATCATGCTCTCGACCTGGGCGCGCCCGGTCGGAACCAGGAAAAAGAGCGACCACTGCACGGCGTTGACTTCCTTGATGAACGGAACCATTTCTGGCAAAATGTCTACATTATGTTTGGCAACTGTTGTATTGACCTGAACACTTACCCCGACTTCCTGGGCGCGGTGCAGAATATCCATCGTACGCTGCCAGGAGCCGGGAACCTGGCGAAAGGCATCGTGGATTTCGGGGCGGGGCGCATCCAGCGAGAGCGCAATCCGCCGAATCCCAGCGTCGCGCACCTTTTCGAGCCGCTCTTTGGTCGGCAAGGCGGTCGCAGTTGGCGTCAATGAGCAGCGCAGACCCTTCTCTGTGGCGTAGGCAATCAGTTCGTGCAAATCCTTGCGCATCATCGGGTCGCCGCCGGTAAAAATCAGGATGGGGTTGTTGCCAAATTCGGCAATCCGGTCAATCAGGCGCAGGGACTCATCGGTGGTGAGTTCGTTTGGGTCGGGGTGGTGCATCGCATCGGCGCGGCAATGAACACAGGCATACGCGCAGGCGCGGGTCACTTCCCAGGCAATGGTAAAAGGCGCCAGGTCAAAATTGGCGTGAACCATGTGCTGGTTGTGCAGGCTACGTTCGGCAGCGGCGCGGTCAGATAAATTTGGGGTTAAGGTCATTTCTAAAATCCTTTGTCAAAGGTCGAAGGTCAAAAGTCGGGTCACTGACCTTCGACTTTTGACTTTCGACACGCTATTTAAGCCATTTCGCCGCATCCACGGCGTGATACGTCAAAATCAAATCCGCCCCGGCGCGTTTCATGCCAGTCAGAGTTTCGAGAGTCACTCTGGCTTCATCAATCCAGCCGTTGGCCGCCGCCGCTTTAATCATTGCGTACTCGCCGCTGACGTTATAGGCCGCCAGCGGCAGTTCAGGGAAGGCGTCCTTGACAACCCGAATCACATCCAAATACGCCAGCGCGGGCTTGACCATCAGCATGTCTGCACCTTCATCTATATCCAGAGCGGCTTCGCGCAGGGCCTCGCGGACATTGCCAGGGTCCATCTGGTGGCTTTTGCGGTCGCCAAACTTGGGCGCGCCATCCGCCGCGTCACGAAACGGGCCATAAAAGGCCGATGCGTATTTGACGGCATACGACAATATCGGCGTGTTCTCAAAACCGTGCTCATCCAGCCCGGCGCGGATGGCCGCCACCATGCCGTCCATCATCCCCGAAGGGGCGACGATATCCGCGCCGCATTCGGCGTGCGAAACCGCCACCTTACCCAGGATATCGAGCGTTTCATCGTTCAAAACGTACCCATCCGGTAGGTAGGGGCGAGTCGGCGGCTCGCCCCTACGATTAAGCACACCACAATGCCCGTGGTCGGTGTATTCACACAGACAGACATCCGTCACCACAACCATTTCGGGGATGTTCCGTTTAATCGCCTTAATCGCCTGTTGAACGATTCCGTCATCTGCAAAATTCTCCAGCCCAATCGGGTCCTTCTGCGCCGGGATGCCAAACAGGATAACGGACGGGATACCCAGGCTAAAAGCGGATTCCGCTTCTCGCACCGCTTCGTCCACCGATAATTGGGCCACCCCCGGCATCGAGCGGATTTCCGTCCGTCCGGAGCCATGCCGCACGAACAACGGATAGATGAAATCGCGGGCATTCAATTCCGTCTCCCGCACCATCGCGCGCAGGCCGGGGGATGTTCGCAACCGGCGTGGACGGATGCCTGGTGATTGGCGATTGGTAATTGCTTGCAGGTCAGGTTCTTTCAACATCTGGTCTCCGTTTACGAATTGCTTCAATAAGTCCATCCGTCGTATATTCAGCCGCCACCGAATCAACATCAAAGCCTTCAGCAATGGCTGTTTTCTCTGTTATTGGGCCAATACACGCAATTTTTGGGTTCCCTGGCAAGTTGAATGGGTCAAGCCCATTCTGGCGGCAAATCTGCACAAAATTCTGAACCGTGCTGGGGCTGGTGAATGTGACCCAATCCACCCTCGCCTTGAGCGCGGCAAGGCCCTCGGCATCCACCTGCGCGGGCAGGGTGCGGTAGATGACAATCTCATGCGCGATTCCACCAGCCGTGCCGATGGCTTTGGGCAAGGCATCGCGGGCCAGTTCAGCGCGCGGGAGCAGAATTCGCTTTCCACGCACATCTCCCAACCCCGGCAGGATGGCCTCGCCGACAAATTCATCCGGCATGAAATCTGGCTCCATGCCGTACCGGCGCAGGGCCTCGGCAGTCTTTTGGCCGACAGCGGCGATTTTGGCATTATCCAGTAGAGACGAAGCATGCTTCGCATCTACAACTGCAACGCGGTCAAAGACCACATCCACTGCATTGACCGAGGTAAAGACCACCCAAATGTAGCGCTCAATATCAGCCAAGGCTTTATCCAGTTCGCTGAAATCATCCGCCGGGCGAATTTCGATAACCGGAAAATAGACCGGCTCGAACCCGGCCTGTTGCAGGGCTTCTCCAAAGGCGGCGGATTGGGCGCGGGGGCGGGTGACGAGGACTTTCATAGTATTCAGTGAACAGTAATCAGCGAAAGAACTTCTTGCGCGCCTTGGGTGATGGCCTGCTGGGCGAGTTTCCTGCCCAGTTTTTCAGCATCCCCGCCTTCGCCGGTGACTTTGACAGTCTTCTTCCCATCCGGCGAAATCACCAGCCCGGCCAGGCCAATTCTGCATTCATCATTCATCATTCTGCATTCTGCGTAGGCCCCCACCGGCAGCGCGCATCCGCCGCCGAGTCCGCTCAGGAAGGCGCGTTCGGCAGTGACCGCTTTACGCGTGGAATCATCTTCCAGCGCGGCAAGCAGGCTGAGGGTCGTCTGGTCGTCGGCGCGGCATTGCACGGCCAGCGCTCCCTGTCCGGGTGCGGGGAGCATCACATCCAACGCCAGCCATTCGGTGACATGTTTCTCCAGGCCCAGGCGGATTAACCCGGCCCCCGCCAGGATAATGGCGTCGTACTGCCCATCCAGCGCTTTGCGCAGGCGGGTGTCGACATTACCGCGCAGGGATTGGGTGGTCACATCCGGGCGTTGCGCCAGAATCTGAGCTGCCCGGCGCAGGCTGGATGTGCCAACCACCGCCCCGGCGGGTAGTGACGCAAGTTGGCAACTTGCGCTACTAATCAACACGTCGCGCACCTCGGCCCGGGCGGGAATACATCCCACTGTCAGCCCGGCAGGATTTTCAACGGGCAAATCTTTGAGCGAGTGGACTGCACAATGCACCGCGCCAGAGAGCAATTCGCTCTCAAGCTCCTGGGTAAAAACGCCCTTGCCGCCGATTTCGGGCAAGGGTTTGTCGAGAATTTTATCGCCCTGGGTAACGATAACCTTTTCCTCGCACTCCAACCCTGGATGGGCAGCTTGCAGGGCAGCAATCACCCACTGGGTCTGCCAGCGGGCCAGGGCGGAAGGACGGGTAGCGAAAATGAGTTTCATGGTAAATCAATCAGCAGCAGTGGAAATTGGGCAAGTGGAGCCAGCCAGCCCACATAACCCATCCGCGCCCGGCAGCCCGAAAAGGGTGCGGGCAACGGTGGCATATTCTGGGGCATGCGGACAGGAAACCTCGGCACGCAGACGGCGGGTGGGGTTGTCGAGCAGTTTCTTGACGAGCGACTGGGTCAGGGCTTCGATGCGCTCTCGCTCAGCATCGGTCAGGTCTGGCATTCGGCGCAGAGTTTTGGCAAGTTCTTCGCGACGAATAGACTCGGCTTGGTCGCGCATATCAACAATCAGCGGCAACATATCGAGAGAGCGGAAATACTCGAAGAATTTACCAACCTCCTCGGCCAGGATAGCCTCAACGTGCGGAATTTCAGCCGCGCGGCTGGAAAGCGACTGCTCCAAATGAACGTTCAGGTTGTCAATGTCGTGCAAGCGCACATTGGGAATATTGGCTGTTTCCTCGTCAATATCACGCGGAACGGCAATATCGATCAAGACAAGCGGACGCTCTGGTCGCTGCGCCATTGCCGTAGCAACCATTTCAGCGTGGATAATGGTATGCGGCGCGTCAGTGGACGAAATCAAGATGTCGGCGCGGGTCAGTGCCGATGTGAGATTTTCAAAAGTATCGACTTCAGCATTCCATCGGTCCGCCAGGGCGTGAGCGCGTTCAAGGGTACGGTTGACTACCGTCAGCTGCTGTGCGCCTCGTTTGCGCAGAGCCTCGACCGCCAGTTCGGCCATTTCACCCGCTCCCAGGATGACAATTTCTGCCGAGCGGATGTCGCGCACCGAGCGTTCGCACAGCCCGGCGGCCAGGGATGAGACCGAGGCTGCACTGCGGCTGATGGCGGTTTCGGTACGGACACGCTTGCCGGCATGGATGGCGGCCTGAAACAGACGAGAAAGAAGCGGACCGGTCGCGCCGACGCCGCGCGCGAGTTCGAGGGCGAGAGTCACCTGCCCCAAAATCTGCGGTTCGCCTAGAACGAGTGAATCCAGCCCAGCAGAGACATTGAACAAGTGCCGGACTGAGTCCATATCCACATGGCGATACAAATGGGGGCGAAATTCATTAACCGGCACGCCGCGCGAATCGGCCAAAAAAGAATCCAATTCTCCAAATGTCTTACGCTTGGAGGCTGCATAAACTTCTGTGCGGTTACAGGTGGAGATGATGAGCATCTCCGCAATGCCTTGCGTTTCAACAACATGGTCGCGGCTCTGGCGCGACAAGGCCGCGCGCGCTTGCTCGTTGCTAAACGCCAGTCTTTCGCGCAGGTGTATAGGAGCGGTAGTATGGTTGAGACCGATGGAAAGAATATGCATGAGAAATTATTTGCTTTAATGGCTCTTTGGAATTCCCGTGATAGGTCCCCGTATTTTGGGGTGTGAGCGCACACACGCGCTCACACCCCAAAATACGGCCTTCTTTACGGCAAATATCAGAGAACTGCTTTAATTTCTCACAAGAATAATACTGAGAAGAGCTATCATCCACCCATCTTTTATGAGATTTTTGTTAGCATACTATTAATTTTCATTAGAGTTCAATTAAGATTCTCTTTGGGAATTCCCGTCAATGAGCAACAATCTGCCCAGGATACTTTGATGCGTCAAACAGGCAAATCCCCTACCCGACCCGTCGCAGGGCGAGCATAGTGATGTCGTCATTCTGCGGGGCGTCGCCGATGAAGATTCTTAATTTCTCCAAAATTGCATCAGTGCTGGCCTGCGCCGAGGCATGCATCAACCCCGGCAGTTGTCCTTCACCGAAGAAGTCACCAGCAGAATTTCGGGCTTCACTGACACCGTCGGTATAGCACAGTAAGGTATCCCCAGGATTGATTTGCACTGATTGGACTGCAAACTCCATCTCCGGCAACGCGCCGACGATGGGGCCGGTCGGTTCAAGGTATTCGTTTGCCCCGGCGGTGCGCCGCAGGAGCGGCGGCTCGTGGCCGCCGTTGATGTAGTGCAAGGTCCCGCTCTGTAAATTTTGCACGCCAAAGAAAATTGTGGCGAACATATTGGCATTGCCATGCGTGCGGGCAATGTATTCATTGGTCTGGATGATGGTTTTTTGCAAACTGGCAGCGATTTCCGTGGAGGTGGCGTTTTGGGCGGGAAAATTACTCTCGGACATGGCGCGGATGAGGGTGCGGAAGAGCGCCATAAAGAGCGCCGCACCCACGCCCTTGTCACAGACATCCGCCATAACGATGCCGAGGTGCGTGCCGCCGACGAGCGAGAAAGCGTCGTAAAAATCGCCGGAGACCTGGCGGGCAGGCTGAAAAACGGCGACCAACTCCCAGCCGGGGTTGACTGGCAACGCATCGGGCAGGAAACTGCCCTGAATACGGCGGCCAATTTCGAGGTCCTGGGCGAGGCTTTGGGTGTAGCGTTGTTCGTTGTCGCGCAGGCGTTTCTTTTCCAGACTGGATTGAATCCGGGCTTTGAGCAGGGTCGGGTTGAAGGGTTTGGTCAGGTAGTCATCCGCACCCATTTCGATACAGCGGGCCGTGCTCTCGATTTCGTCAATCGCCGAAATCATGATGATGGGGATGTGACGCAAGGCCGGGTCCGCTTTGGCTTGTTCAAGCACGGCATAACCGTCCACCTCGGGCATCATAATGTCGAGCAGGACGAGGTCGTAGGGCGTGGCAGATAATTTTTCGAGGGCTTCGCGGCCATTCTCCGCCATGTCGAAGGTATAGCCTTGCTGACGGACGCGCCGGGCGAGCATGTCGCGGTTGAGTTCGTTGTCATCCACCAGCAGAAGGTGCGGAATGGTCATTTTCAGCGCCCCAGCAGTTTTTTGAGATAGGGAATTTGCTCCTCGGCTTCGGCTTGCCCGCGCTCAATGATGTAGGGCAGTTGGGCGGTGTCAAAGTTGCCGATTTCCTTTTCAAACGAGGGCAAAACCGGGATGATTTCGGCGTGGTGGGCGAGGTTGTAAAAAGAGTAGGTGGCGCGCAGAATATTGTTGATATAGACCGCGCTCAGATGAGCCTGGACGGCGTTAAAGCTGCGCATTCGGGTGCGGTAGGGCAGTTCAAAGCCCATCGCCAGGATGATGTTACAGCCTTCCTTAATAGCGACATCCACTGGCAGGGGATTGGAGACCGCGCCATCGGTCAGCAGGCG
>JAWOIR010000192.1:0-3353 GCA_046484545.1 Anaerolineales bacterium | reverse complement strand
GACGAATCTTTTGGCATGGGCGGCACCCTGGCTCTGTACGCCAGCCAGGGGCACGACGTTTACCTCATCTGCGCCACGCGCGGCGAAGCCGGGACAGTTGACCCGCCGTACCTCGACGGCTACGACTCCATCGCTGAACTGCGCGAAGACGAGCTACGCTGCGCCACCGGTCATCTCGGCCTGCGGGATGTTTTTTTCCTCGATTACCGCGATTCGGGCATGCCCGGTTCTGCCGATAACCAGCACCCACAGTCCCAGGTCAGCGCGCCCATCGAGGAGGTAGCCGTCAAAGTGCTGGGCTATATCCGCAAGCTCAAACCGGATGTTGTGCTGACGTTTGACGAAATTGGCGGATACCGCCACCCCGACCACATCCACATTCACCAGGCGACGGTGCTGGCCTTCGAAAAAGCGGCGGATGCAGCCTTCCACCCCGAGGCTGGCGCGCCGTTCCAACCGGCCCGACTCTACTTCCACACCATTCCGCGCGGCTTCCTGAAGTTTGGCGTAACCCTGATACGCCTGTTCGGCAAAGACCCCAAGAAATGGGGCCGCAACGGCGATATCGACCTGGAATCGCTGGCAAATGTCGATTTCCCGACCCATGTCCGCATTGACTACACGCCGGTCTCAGAGAAAAAGACCCTCGCCAGCGCCTGTCACGCTTCGCAGGGTGGCAGCCAAATGCGGCGCGGAGTCATCGGCGCGCTCTTTCGCATGTTAGGCGAAGCGGATACGTTTATGCAGGCTTATCCGCTTCCAGAGGCGGGGCAAAGGGTGCGGAAGAGTTTGTTTTAAACGCGAAATAGGCTGTTGGGGCGGCATGAGCCGCCCCAACAGCCTATTTCGCGTTAATTTTCCCTTGTCCTTACTTATCTTCGCAGCAATATGCGCAGGTCGTCTTCCATCTGGTCGGGAGTCAGGCCGTAGGGCCAGGTCATAATCAAGTTGCCCTCGCGGTCGAGAATCAGGGCCGAGGCGGTGTGGTCAACGGTGTAAAAGCCGCCATCGTCGGGTTCGTTCAACTGGTAAAAAATTCCCAATGCTTTGGTCACAGATTCAATTTCAGCCTCGCTGCCGGTTATCCCGATAAAGTCCGGGCTGAAGCGTTTGGCGTATACATCGCAATATTCGACCGAGTCGCGGCTCGGGTCAACCGAGATGAAGATGACCTGGAAATCCCCGGCGCGTTCACCCAGTTTCGAGAGCGCTTCACGGAATTTGGCCAAACTGTCAGGGCAGATGTCGGGGCAGGAGGTGTAGCCGAAATACAGAATGACGTACTTGCCACGAAAGTCACCCAGCGAGACCGACCCATCCACCGAGTGCAGGGTGAAATCTTCAACCGCCAGCGGCGGGTCGATGGCCGAGCCGTTCATGCGCGGCGGAAGGAGCGTCTGGGTAACAAACAGCGCGGCGATGAAGAGCAAGGCCAGCGAGGCAAACAGGATGGTTTGACGATTCATGGTACTTTCTCCTTTACGGATTCCTGACTTCGGCCTCGACCACCACTTCGCCCGCATTTTGGAAAACCAGGCGCAGGGTGACAATTTGCCCGGCATTCAATTCCTGCTTCAACCCAATCAGCATGACATGATAACCGCCCGGCTTGAGTTCAGCCTGCCCCCCGGCGGGAATTTCAACCCCAAAAACTTCGGACATCGACATGACTCCACCGCTCATGGTGGTCTGGTGAATCTGGACATCTTCAGCCGCGTCGCTGGCGGCACTTAGGAGCATATCGTCCTGGGCAGTGGTGTTTTTGATGAGCATAAACGCGCCGGTGACCGCTCCGCCACCGTGCATTCCTTCGCTCATGTCAGTTTTCATCGCGGCTGAACGCGCCCAAGGCTGGTAGATTTCGATGCCGTTTTGCGAAACGACTGGCTCGCCCAGGTCAGCGAGCGGGGCGCAGGCCGCAAACAGGAAAATGAACACGAAAAACAGGAATATTTTTACAGATTTCATCGTGCAAACTCCACAGAAACAAATTGCGATACATCAAGCATCAGTACTTCACGAAAGTTGGAAGAATTTCCGATTTTTGGTATGTGTAGCGCGTGTACGCCCGCTACACATACCAAAAATCGGGCTCCTTGCAAAATATTCGTGATCTGCTAAGTATTTGTGACACGTTGAACAGATAAACAAGATTATACCCGTCCGTCTACAAAGTGATTTGTTTTTATGACAGATGAAACACAAATCAACCTTTTGGTGGATATGTCATATCGTCAAAATGAAAAGGCTGGAAAAGCCCTCATGGACAATTTTCCAGCCTTAATGATGAATCTTGTCATTTCGAGCCGCTGTGCGGCTTCTTCAAAATGACAAAAGTCATTTCCTTACCAATCCACCTGCTCGGAACGGTAGAACTGCACGCCCAGGTGTGCTAATCGTTTGCCATGCTCGGCCAACCGCTGACGGTAGGATTCCCAATCGCGGCCCTCGCGCGGCGACCAGCCGATTTCGGCGTATCCGCACAAGCGCGGGAAGACCATGAAATCGAGATTGCCCTGAGTAAAGATGGTCTCCGTCCACAGGGCGGCTTCCACTCCGATAATCGCATCTTCGTCCACCCCTTCCAGCGTTGCCGAAGGCTCCCACTCGTAAGCATCGCGCACTTCGGTGTAAGAATCTGTCCAATTTAGGCCGAGGGAGGTAAATTCGTGATATTTAATGTCCATGTAGGCGCGCGAAGCCGGGGAGACGATGATTTTCGCTCCCTGGGCAACAGCTTTGAGAGTAACTTCCTTGTTCCACCAGTATTGCGCAATCGTATCGGCGGACAGTTTGGTTTTGCCGATTTCCTCCCAGCCAATCATACGTTTGCCATGTTTGCGAACAATTTCCTGCACGCGCTCGATAAAGGCGATGTAGTCTTCTTGGGAGGTGGCGTGGGTTTCGTCGCCGCCTATATGGAAGTATGCGCCAGGGGTCAGTTCGGCGATTTCGCGCACCACATCCTCGACAAACCGGTAGGTGATTTCTTTGCGGACATCCAGCGAACTAAAACCGACCTTGATACCAGTATATAAATGAGGCGACTTGCCATCCGCATTCAATTCTTCGTAGGAAGCCAGGGCGGCGTTGGTATGGCCGGGCATGTCAATTTCGGGAACAATCGTGATATAGCGCTGGGCGGCATAAGCCACCAATTCGCGGTATTCGTCCTGGGTGTAGTAACCGCCGGGGTCGCCGTTGGCAGCAGTCGAACCGCCGTGCAGGGCCAACCAGGGCCAGGATTCAATCATAATGCGCCAGCCCTGGTCGTCGCTCAGGTGCAGGTGCAGGGTGTTGATTTTGTAACAGGCCAGCAGGTCAATCAGGCGTTTGACAGTTTCGAGCGGGAA
>JAWOIR010000115.1:0-8327 GCA_046484545.1 Anaerolineales bacterium | reverse complement strand
ATCAGCGACTGTACCGGGCCAGGGACGGCCATCTGCACCAATCCCGCGCCAGCGCGGTAAGCGGCTTTGCCCGCCAAAAGGGCCGCGCCGGGATAATTGAGCGAGCCCGCCACGACCAGGGCCGTGCCGAAAGTTCCCTTATGGGCATCCAACGGGCGGACGGGGAGCAATTCTTCCAGCAGTTCGTCGTTAGCAACCTGGTGGCGAACCGCCTGCCACGCCTCCTCGTCTGACAGGCCGATATCGACCACGCTTAACTCACCCGCCAGTTCAAAGGCCGGGAGTTGGAGCAAACCACGTTTAACGGCAGCCATGCACACGGTCAGGCTGGCCGGAATCGTCTCCGGAGCGGCTTCGCCAGTATCGCAGTCCACGCCCGAAGGGCAATCCACCGCAACGACATAGGGCGGCCAGGTAAGTCCGGCAATCGCCTGATTGACGGCATCCAGCACGCGAGCAATCTCCGGCTTGAGCGGCAGTTTCAGCCCGGTTCCAAGAACGCCATCCACAACCACATCCGCCGTCCCAATGAAGGCGGTCAGTTTCTCAAAATCCGGGTCATCAGCGGCATCCAGCACTTCACCGCCCGCCGCTTTCAAGCGTTCCACCAACGGGTCATCCTGCGCTTTACGCCGGACAAGGTAAGCGCGCACCTGCCAACCTTCGGCAGCCAAATGTGCCAGGGCAACCAGGGCGTCGCCGCCATTATTGCCCGCCCCAACCAGGGCAAAGACATTGCGCCCATCCGCGCTATAGGACAGGACTTCGATTTCCTGGGCCAGTCCAAGACCGGCATTTTCCATCATTTTCGCGTAGGTCAGGCCGTTGGTGTCAGCCTGCTCTTCGATGGTTCGCATTTGTGATACAGTGACGAGTTTCATCGTAACTCCTTTGTTAAAAAACCCACCCTGCCGTCAGGACGAGGGCTGCCGCAGGGGGGGTGGCTCTTCACGTTTGACACGGACAGGGTAGGAAATCTTCAGCCAAGTTTTGTAAGGCTGGCCTTTATTTTATAACAACTTCGGCTTTTTTACCACCCCAAAACGGGGATTTTAACGACTTTCGTATGATTCCGCCCATGATAAACCCAGTTCCAATAACTTCTCCGACAGGGGCGCGCCGGTTTCTGGGTCCCAACCGCGGGCGATGTAATAGGCCGCCATCATTTCATCAAAGGGGATAACGTAACCCGCCGAGCCGCCCTCTGCATAGGCACGCAGGAGCGGCTTGGGCAGGCTGTCATCCGCGCGGGTCAGTCCGAGATTCAGGTTGATAAGCCGCTTCAGGTTCCAGGCACGTTCGCCAGTGCGCAGCAAGTCTTCAAGGCTGAAATCGTAGCCACAGGAAATATTGACAAGGTCGAGCATGGTCTCAGGCGGAACGTTGGCAAATATGCACAAGACAAGGGCATTGTTGACCGTGCGGAAATCCTGGTGTTTGGCGACGTTGGCGGCCTTCTCAGCCCCGGCATGGCGGTCAAAAAAGTCCATGCCCAGGCTGGCATCGACCTGGCCAATATCGGCCAGGAAGTAGTCGGACTGGTTGTGACAGGCTCCACGCGGCGAGGTGGCATACACAATCGCCATGCCGGAGACCGCGCGCGGGTCGTGATAAGCGACTTCGAGACCATTGACCTGCACGGCTTCGTCGGGCGCGCCGAAATGTTCGGCCAGGCCTTTTGCGCCCAATGCGAGATACTGCCCCAGCCCCTCGCGCCTGACCGTGAGATGGATGAGTTGCTCGGCGGCTTCGGCATTACCCCATTCGAGGCACAGGCCGCCCGTATCTCCTTCACCGATTAACCCAAGTTCCCAAAGCCGAAAGGCCAGGCCAATCGCGCCGCTCATCGAGATGGTATCAACCCCGTAGCGGTCACACAATTCGCCGAGGCGGGTGACGATGCGCGGGTCGGTAATGCCCAGGTTGGGGCCAAACCCGACCAGGGTTTCGTATTCCGGCCCTTTACGCTTTTGGCCGTCTTCGAGTCGGACCACTCGTCCGCAGGCAATGACACAGGCGTGGCAGGCGGATTTGCCTACCAGGATGCTTTCGGCCACACTCGCGCCGGAGATGTTGTCGGCGCCTTCGAGTTCGCCCACTGAAAAGTATTTCTTGGGCTGTTCGCCGAGGTAGTTGAAGTAATCGGCTGCGCCTGCCGAGCCGAGACTGGAGAGGACACTCGTCATTGGGTCGGCTTTGAGGGCACGGTTGGCTTCGGTGCGGCGCGGGGCGTAGGCTTCGGCATCGAAGACCGGGACTTTGCCCGTACCTTTGACGGCAATGGCTTTCAGATTCTTGCTGCCCATGACCGCGCCCAGCCCAGTGCGACCCGCCACTCGTCCGTGGTCGCAGAGTAAAAGGGCAAAGGGCAGTCCTCGTTCCCCGGCGACGCCAATGCCCAGGACGCGTGTTCCGGTTATCCCGTTTTGACGATTTTCCTGTTGAATGGCTTCTTGAATTTCGTAGGTATCTTTTCCCCAAAGCGAATCCGCCTGTCGAATTTCGACTTGTGAATCTCGAATGCTCAAATAGACCGGCTTTTTGGCCTTGCCCGTAATCCAGATTCCATCCCAGCCGGCGGTACGCAGTTCGGGGCCGAAAAAGCCGCCGCAGTTGGATTCGGCCCACAGACCGGTAGCAGGACTCTTTCCGCAGACGACAAAGCGTCCGACGGTGGGACCAGCCGTCCCGGAGAGCGGGCCGTTAAGTATCAGCAAGGGCGATGCCGGTGAAAGGGGAGCAAGTTCGGGCTTAAGCGAGTCCCAAAGCAGACGCGCTCCAAGCGAGGCACCGCCCAGATAGTCTCGTTCAAAGTCCGGGGGAATGACAAAAGTCTCAATTTTCCCTGAAGAGAGGTCGATTTTTAGAATTTGCTGCATGTCAGGAGATTATCGAGGCAGAAAGCGTTGCGATATATCGCGTAATTGTCCATAAGAAACTGGTTTTACCAACACGACATCGGCTTTATCGCGCAGGAGTTCAGCGCTGACTGTATCGGCGGTAACGATTATCAAGCGAGTTGTAGCCAGGTTCGGGTTTTTTTTCATTGCCTCGAGAATTTTTTCGCCGGAAACACGAGGCAGGTGAAGGTCGAGAGCGATAAGGGAAACATCAGAGGCTTCCATAACGCGCGTCAGACCATCCTGTCCATCCACAATAATTTCAGTGGTATAACCGGCGGCTGTCAGAGACTTTGAAAAAATTTCAGAGAGGTCGGGGTCATCTTCGATAACCAGGGCAAAATGTGCTGTCATAAGGCTGCTCCTTATTGGTTTTCTTGCGTTTGAACGGGAAGTAACAGGGTAAATGTGGTTCCGACGCCAACCACGCTGGTAACATTAATCGTGCCGCCCATCATGTCTACAAGGCGTTTTACGATTGAAAGGCCGAGACCGGCACCGCCATGCTGGCGGGTGGCAAGGCCATCAACCTGGCGAAATGTGTCGAATATATAAGGCAGGGCGTCTTCGGGGATGCCGGGGCCGGTATCGCTGACTTCGAGACGCCAGCAGTTTTCATCCACCCCGGCTACCTTGACGAGAACCTTGCCGCTTTGGGTAAATTTAACAGCATTATTGACAAGGTTGATGATGATTTGCTGGTAACGATTGGAATCGCCCCAGATTTTCTTTGGGGTTGTGCCGGAAATGCTGATATTGAGCGCAAGACCCTTGTCTTTGGCCGGTTTTTCCATGACACCGCGCATCGAATCAATCATTTCACTCAGTGAAAATTCAGCAATTTCGATTCTCATTTTGCCGGCTTCAAGCATGGCCTCGTCCATCAGGTCGCTCACCAATGCAATCAGTCTTTGAGAGTTGGTAAAAATGCGCCCGGCGGCTTTTTCCTGCTCTGCATTGACCGGGCCATAAACCCCGCCCTGAATCATTTCAGAATAGGCCAGGACGGCGTTAAGCGGGGTGCGCAGTTCGTGTGAGACCATCGCCAAAAATGTATTTTTCATCTGCTCGACCTCGGCTTCGCGAGTGAAATCGCGGAAGACCGCCACCGTGCCGATTGACTTGCCAAGTTGTGTTGCAACAGGCGCCGTCGTTATCGAGAGCGTTTTCTCGCTCCAGACGACACGAGCGCTCAAAGAGTCCTGTTCAGGTTCAACGAGCATTTCGTGCAGTTTCTTTGTCTCGGTACCTGGTAGTTGACCGAGAGCCACAAATTCATTGATGGTTTTTCCCAACAGGGCCTTGCGAGGTTTCTCTAGCAAGCGGCACACCGAAGGGTTGGCGACAATCGCCCGCCCATCATCATCAAAAACAATAACACCGTCAGCGATGCCCTCGAGGATGGCCTGGTTTTTGCCCGCTTCGGCGGACTCACGCACCAGGGCTTCAGCCAACTCCCTGGTGCGCTCTTCGACACGCTGGTCGAGTTCCTGGTTAAGAATGCGCAAATCTTTGAGCGCTTTTTCCATGCTGTTGGATGCCAACCAGGCGACAAAGGCAATGGCAAAAAAGCCCACCATGCCAAAGAAATTGGGGATATCAAGCCCCGCAAAAGGAGTGAGCAACCAGATAACCAGGCTGCATAATGCCGCAAAAACAAAGCTCGCCAGTGGAGAAATAACAAAACTGGACATAAGAATCGGCAGAACAAAAAGATACAGGCTGCGGCCATCAACCATTTCCTGAGGGCTATCTGCAAAACCAACGGTGATAAGAAGTAAGAGCAAAAAAATCCAGGCGGCAAGCGTCCCAGAGCGAAAGCGATTAAGCCAAAATATGCCGCCTGATAATAAAGTGAAAGAAACAGCACCCACCAAAGCCCCGATAATCTCACTAGCCCCCGAAAATTCTTCGCTATCCAATAAGAAAAAAGAACCCACCAATATTAATAAAAAAACTGCAAGCCCTACCATACCCGACAGCAGAATACTCACCAACCTTCGGCGACGATAGTCATCCGGGTCAACAGTCTTTATCTCAAAGAGTCGGGCAAAAAAATTTTTCATATTACCTCGCTTCTCACTCGGCAAGCATCAGCGCGCTAATAATCGATGAGCGAACAACCATCTCCGGAGAGTACAAACACTTCCCAATCCACAAGGCGGGGTATGGCGGGTCCATGTTATCGAAAAGCCATTTTGAACCGTTCTTGAGAATGTTTTCAGGTATTTTACCCCCATATTTCTTCCAGATAGTCAGGGCCTGCAAACAATAAGCCGTTTCCTCCGCAGTGGGCATGTAAAACCCCCAGGAACCATCTGAATTTTGGGTTTCACATATCCAATCAACAGACTTGTAAACAAACTCATCCGCAAAACCGGCACAGATTATCACCAGGTGGGCTGTTGAATAGTAGGGAGATATGTGCCACTTGTCAGACCAAGATACACCCAAGTGCCCTTTTGAACGTAAAAAGCCAAAAATTTTCTGCACAGAAGCATGGTTACGACTTAACCCCGCCTGGCGAAGAGCGCCTAACGCGTGAATGTTTGTGCTTACAGAGGGATTGGCTTCCAATGCAAAACAGCGAAAAAATTCATCTTCTTCATAGGCCAGCATGGCAGAAAGGTCAGGATTGTATCCAAAGCGCTTGAGGACATCAAAGACAAGCCCTGTATCGTCCCCGTCGTGCGCAGAGTAATTGGCCGCAAAACCTATACCGGTCTGGTTGCTCCAATTATCAGCGAGAAACTCAAGGTGTTTTTTCACAAGACTGGAATCCAGTGCATCCACCTGATTTGTCAATGAAAAGTTCCACAATGTCCAGGCACATTCAAAAACATCGATTGGCGCGACATTAGGGAGACCTCCCTCGTGTTTATAACGATTAAGATAAGCAAGCGCTGCAGGGTCACCTGGTTTGACTTTGAGCGCAAAAAAAGCGGTTGCAGAAGGGCTGTAACCAATAGAACCATTTTCTTCCTGCAAATTTTCCAAATCCAGCAAGTGCACACCATCTGCCCCCACCATTTCGCACGAATGGGCAACCGTCAAGAATCGGTTGATTTTCTTGCCGCTCAATAATGAAAGCTTTGTAGCCCTTTGGCTTTGCAGACGGCCCAAAATGCGCCCTTGCTGACTGGGTATCAGCCCGACTGCCTCGGCTTCTGCAACCAAAGTTGGCACAATCAATTCAAAACCCACTGTAGCCCCATACGGGTCGGCTGCCAGGTTGCTGGTAGCTCCGCTAACAATTCTTTCAATTGCCATCCTCCCAAGTTCTACCTGACGCTGGTCATAAGCGCGCCGCCCTCGCCTGGAAAGAGCCAACATGGCAACCAGCGTACAGATTAGACGGTCATGATAATAGGATAAGGTATCGTTTCCCCAGCTTCCATCTGCCAGTTGGTTGGTAGACAACCAGTCCAAGGCAGCACTGCTGAGCGCCCAATCTGTTTCGCCCAGCATGGCAACCCAGGCTGTATCATAAACTGTATTGCTCATCCTCCCTGGTCCAATCTCCCCCAGCAAACGATTTGCAATGTCAGTGATGTTCATCATTTTCTTCCTTGATTTTGATTTTATTTTTGTTGTTTGTCAGGTAGTTTGGGATACCAGATTCCGTCCCGTAAGACGCCCACGCCCAACGTGGTTTCACGATGGGTTTTGTAAAACTGTTTCGTCCTTTCCCAGGAATCGGAAGACATTTCCTGATATTCCGGTTCCTGTTTGGGTCTCAAGTAAAGATGGTCAAATAATATCTCACGCAATTGGTTCTGCGACAAATATGCCGAAGGACTGACCGTAAAATAAAGGTCTTCAAATCCAGATGTCAACAAAGGCATATCAAAGGCACTAAACTTGTCAAAACCAACAAAAAAATTCACCGGCTGTATGTACTCACCATAATAAAGTTCTATGATTTTTTTCCTACCAGGAATAACCCCATGTTGCTGATAATAAGTCACCGCCAGTTCCGCAACAGACTCGGTTGCATCGCTGGCAAACAAGCCAAAAAACAATCTATGCCGGCCATTTTGGCTTGTTTTGTTTTTGACTTCATCGAAGGTGTTCAACAAACGGACATAATTCGTCCCGGTCAGGAATTTGCGATAATCGCCATAAAATCCTGCCTTAACCTGATAATGCTCAAAAAATGTAAGGAAGTCGGGATGATTTGCCAGGGCCGCAAAACCTTCAGCCACCATCTGAACATATTCATCGCCCCTCTCCCACAAATCAACGCCTAAAGCAGGGGTTAACAAGGTGTCGACGCCATGTTCAAAAAATAACTTGTAAAGGCCGATATGATTCTCGATAATCGCCGATAAATACAAAGACATGTAATCATCGCCGGGTGAAATCTCATTCTCCATCAAAAACCAGCGCCGGGTTCCATTAATCGGAAAAACGCAGACCTTCGGCCCATGTGCGCGCACGATGCTGGCAACTTCTTCAGTGGATAAATTCAAGAAAGTATCAAGTTCCATTATGTCAACCTGTTTCTCCCTGTCCCGAATTCGCCAAGTTGGGCAACCATTGCCACAAATTGCGCAGGATAATCGCATAGAAGGCCAGGATGACCAGCATGGTCAGAGGCAGGTGCAGGCTGGGGTCAGTCAGGACATAAGCTCCGCCCATCACCACGATGCTATCGCCTCCGAACATATAACTAAAGAATTGGATAATATCCACAAAGGCATAGAGCAGGAAGAGTCCCCAGAGCGCTCCCTTTTGCCAGGTTTTGGTCAAAAGCGTCAGCACAAACGGGAAAATGGCCACGCCAAGCAACACTTCCCAAACAATGTCGAGCCAGACAAAGGCCCCCAAATACAAACTAAAAACCAGGCCAATCTTAAACATGGCAGAATCAGGCATGGCATTTGCGCGGAATAACTTCCAAAACAAAACCACCAGCGGGGCAAGAATAAGCACCTTGACGATTGTCGCCAGGCTCAGAACCCAGGGTGAAACGCCAAGCACAAAAACCAGGGCTTGCTTGATGGAATGGTTATATCCCAAAAAAGGAATGGCATCACGAACATGCCAGGGGAACTCACTCGCAATCCGCTGCAAATGAATAAAATATTGCGGATATTGCGCGAGAATGTAAGCAGGCCCGCCAACCAACATGCTTACCCCAACCAACAAGACATATAGCAGCACCGTCAGGCCAGCAAGTTTTGCGAAAAATTTGCGCCGCCCGAGCAGCAAGGGCAAGGCCAGCGGGAAAAGCCACATAATCTTTGAAATCATCAGAGAAACAGCCAGCGCCGCCGACCAGCCCAACCGTTCTTTCAGAATGTTGTCAATCAAAAAAGTGGCAACAAGCGCAACCAATATGCCAATATTGAGAAAGACAACAAGCCCCCAAAAAGCGGAAAAAATCAACCAAACCGGCAGGACATAGGCCATCTTTTCTGCAAC
>JAWOIR010000094.1:0-4281 GCA_046484545.1 Anaerolineales bacterium | reverse complement strand
CCGGCTGGGGGCGGATGGACGAAAGCTGGACGGTATTCGAGCAAATGGAACGCCTCGGCGCGGATGCCTGGTTCCGCTTGGGAGACAAAGACCTCGCCACCCACCTCGAACGGACTCGCCGCTTAAGAGCCGGGGAACCGCTTTCCAGCATCACCCGCGACTTTTGCCAACGCTGGGGCGTGCGCCATACCATTTTGCCGATGACGGATGACCCGGTTGCCACAATGGTCGCGACTGTCGAAATGGGCGAACTGGCCTTCCAGGAATACTTCGTCCACCAGCGCTGCGAACCGACAGTAACAGGATTCCGCTTCGCAGGAATCGAATCGGCCCGACCTGCGCCTGGCGTCGTCGAGGCGATTGAAGCCGCAGACGCGCTGGTTATCTGCCCCAGCAACCCCTGGGTCAGCGTCGACCCAATTCTGAAAGTGGCCCCCCTCGGTCCCCCCATTTTCTCCGAAAATGGGGGGAAGATAGTCGTGGCCGTCAGCCCAATTATCGGCGGGAAAACGGTCAAAGGCCCGGCGGCGAAGATGTTCAGCGAACTGGGCATAGAACCCTCCGCTTTAGCGGTAGCCAGGCACTATGGCAGTCCGCTCCTGACGGGATTCGTCCTCGATGAAGTCGATGCCGGTTTGGCAGAATCAATTTCAGGGCTGGGAATCGTCCCCCATGTCACCAATACCATCATGAATTTGTCAGACAAATCGTGCAAATTTGGGGAAGATGTGCTAAACTTTATACAGAGATTAGCGCTATGAGCATTTGGGCAATCGTGCCTGTAAAACCACTGCGGCTTGGCAAATCACGCCTGGCTGGCGTCTTAAGCGATGATGAACGCTCGGTCTTGAATCGCATGTTTTTGGAGAACGCGCTCGACATGCTGCGCGCAACGCCAAAAGTAGGCCAAACCCTGGTGGTCAGCCGCGACCCGTATGCGCTGGCCGTTGCACGCGAGTTCGGCGCGCGAACAGTACTGGAGGACGGAAGCCCAAACCTGAACAATGCCCTGGAACGCGCAACCCTGCTGGCTCGTACTTTCAACGTCGAAGGAATCCTGATTCTGCCCGCCGACCTGCCGTTGCTGACCCATGCAGACATTGAGACGTTCGTCAAAGCCCATGAAAAAGGAAAAGGGCCGCGCCGCGTGACCATTACCGCCGACCGCCATAATGACGGCACAAACGCCCTGCTGATTTCGCCGCCCGGATTGATTTCCTACTCTTACGGGCCTGGTTCTTTCGAACGTCACTGTGAACTGGCACGCGCGAAGAATGCGCACGTACAGGTTATCCAAAATCCCAATCTAGCGCTCGACCTCGACACCCCCGAAGACTTGGAATTGTTAAATTCGGCCATGAGCAAAGAATAATCGCACCTGGCCGCTTTCCCAAAAATCTATCAGCACCCCGGAGGAAACCCATGACCCAAAGAATGGCTTTGTATTTGCAAGATTCCCACGACCTGCGCGACGGGCTGGATTACTGCCGATACGCCGAGCAGCGCGGATTCGAGGCTGTCTGGCAGGCGGAGAGCCGCCTGGTACGCGACGCAATTGTGCCGATGGCGGCTTATGCTGCTGTGACCGATAAACTGAAAGTTGGTTCAGGCGTCATCAACAACTGGACGCGTAATATCGGCCTGTTGGCAGCCACCTTCCTGACGCTGGACGACCTCGCACCTGGCCGTATCGTCTGTGGGCTGGGCGCGTGGTGGGACCCGCTCGCCAAGAATGTCGGCATTGACCGCAAAAAACCATTGACCGCCATGCGTGAGACTGTCGAAATTTTACGCCGCCTGTTGAATATGGAGCGCGTGACCTTCCACGGCGAGTTCATTCATGTCGATGGCATCGAACTGGACGTGGTGCATGGTCGCCGCGAGCCGCGCGATGTGCCGATTATGGTCGGCGCTACCGGCGACAAGATGATGGAACTGACCGGCGAAATCGCCGACGGGGCTGTACTCAATTACTGCGTGGCCCCCGAATACAATGACCGCGCGATGGAACTGCTCGAATCCGGCGCGAAAAAGGCAGGCCGCAGCCTGGACGACATCGACCGCCCGCAGTTAATCGTCTGCTCGGTGGATGAAGACCACGACAAGGCGATTGAAACAACCAAAATGTTGCTGTGCCAATACATGGCCCAGCAGCCGCACATCGCCAAGGCCAGCAAAGTGAGCGAAGACGTGATTCATGACATCCAGTCGATTTTGGGTTGGCCGGCCACCAAGGAACAAATCAACAAAGCCAAACACCTGGTTCCGGACGAGTTGGTTTACAAGATTACCGCTTCCGGTACGCCAGAGGAAGCCCGCGCCAAAGTGGACGAATATGTCAAGCGCGGCTGCACCTGCCCGATTTTGTATCCCGTCGGCGGGAATTTCAAGTTGTTGATTGATACCTTCGCACAGGCTTAAGAGTTGGAAGGTTGAAGGTTAGATTGTAAACAGAACCGCCCTGTCTTTTGCTGAGACGGGGCGGTTTTATAGTAAGCCAAAGCCTGTCATTTCGAGCCGTACAACGGCGACATCGTGCCCGCAGGGTAGAAATCTCCATCAACAGGCACGAATTTCCCCTGGCACCGCCCGCCACACTTGCACCGCACTGCGTTTGGTGCAGTGCAGGTGGGGCAGGTGTCAGTCGCCGCTACGCGGCTTCTTCTAAATGAAAAAATGAAATCCAAACTTTCCGGTTACAGCCTCGTTCCCCGTCTTGAACAACGCCAAGAAGGCCTCTGGCTCTGGCGTCGGCTTTTGTGCGCCAAATGCGGTGGGAAGGTGGGACAACTGACCCTGGAAATTCCGCGTCATGCGGCCAGGGAATTGATTGAAAACGGGATTCTGGGGGGAGAAGCTGAGCATCTCTTCCACTCGACCCGTGATGACCTGGGCTGGCGCGTGCGCGGCTGGGGGTGCGCCATTTGCAGGCAATTTGCGCCAGTTGAGTTGATTCACAAACGCGGTTAACCGCCTAAAGGCGGCGGTACAGAACTCCAGGCCTGGCGGACGTGGGACTGGTCGTGTTCGAGCATAAAGCCGGCCAGTTCACGCAGGCCGGTGGGGCCAAAAATGGTGTGGCGAACTTTGCGCTCCCACTGTTCGGGGGTGAATGTTTTCAGAAGGGCCAGCAATTCAAAACGGGCGCTGGCATAGTCATTGAACGCCTGGGCACCGTCTTGTTCGATATAGGCGCGCTGCTCGGCCCATGAATCGGTTTCCTGCCCAACGATGAAAGCATTCACGTCCTTGAGCGCAGCCTGGAAGCGCGGCAGGTTGACTTCGCGCTCGACATCGCGCAGGTGACACAGGATTTCGGTTAGTGCCCATTCGCCGGATTGGGGACGCTGAGTCCAGGCTGGGGCGGGAGCTTGTAAAGTCAGCGTGTGCAGGGCTGATAGACTGGCGGGCAGGGCAATCAACAGGGCCTGGGGAGAGGAGAAATTCGGAACGAGGCTGGCGTGGTCAACGCTTTCGAGAAAAGCGCGCAGGTCGGCATACGACCCTTGCGGAATGGATTCGGTTTCAGACGTTCCTGCCTCCCCGGCGGGACGCAGCCAGAAGACCGGCAGTCCGGCTCTTTGGGCGGGGAAAATGTCACGCTCCAGGCTGTCACCGACCATCAGGACGGGTTCAGAATCCCAGCCCAGCCGCAGGAGAAATTCGGGGTAGTAGGAGGCAGAGATTTTCGCAAAGTGAAAGGTCTCGAAATCGGAAATCAGGCTGAAGGGCGTATGTTCCGGGTCCAAATCCGCCCAGCGCAGGCGGTGCAGGATGGCCTTGCGCGGAAAGAGCGGGTCGGTGGCGACTGAAACATCAAATTTCGGGAAGGCCCATTCGAGGAAGGCCAGCGCTTCGGGGCGCGGACTGGTGAGCGGCTGAAGCGCAGGAAAAACATTATCGTAGAAGTCTTCGATGGACGCGGCCAGGGCTTCGCGGGTGGTGCCGAGCGGCGGATAGAAGGCTTCACTGAAGACCTGCTCAAGGGTTTTGAGCGGATTGGTGCTGACGTACATGAGGCGTGTGCCGCGCACCAGTTCGGTCAGCAGTTGTTCAGGGGGGAGTTGCCCGGCCAGATGCCCGGTCAGTTTTTGAAAGTAAACCGGGATGAGGGCTTCGATATTCGAATTGAGCAGGGTATCGTCGAGGTCGAGGAGGAGGCGCAGGGTCATTTTTTCTCTTCAAAGATGGGTGGGATGGGGTGACATTCGCCGCAGCCGATGTGCGGCTCGTTGACAACGCGGCTGGTCTTCTGGCAATAGGCTGTGACCTGTACGCGGC
>JAWOIR010000060.1:0-5678 GCA_046484545.1 Anaerolineales bacterium | reverse complement strand
TAATCTTCCCAAACAATCTTCTCAACAAAATCTACTTCGAGCGCGGCGATGAATTCAGCCAGCAGCCGCCCGGCGCGCTGGATGTCTTTGAGCGCGACGACCTCGACCGGGGTGTGCATGTAGCGCAGTGGAATACCAATCACCATGCTGGGGATGCCCTCCGCGCTGATTTGCGTGGCGTAAGCGTCTGTGCCGGTGTGACGCGGCACGACTTCGGTCTGGTAGGGGATTTCGAGTTTTTTGGCGAGTTCTTCAAATTTCTTGAACAGGAAGGGGTGCAGGTTGGGGCCAAAGCCGAGGGTCGGCCCCTTGCCAAACGGAAAAGTCTGCCAGTCGTTGGTGCCGGGGCCTTTGGCAAAGGTCACGTCGATGGCAATCGCCAGGTCGGGGCGCAGTCCTTCAGCGGATGTAAACGCGCCGCCCAGGCTAACCTCCTCCTGCACGGTGGCAACCGCCCAGACATCCCAAGCGTGCGATTTTTTGTTTAGTTCATCCAGTGCCACAGTGACGACGGCGACTGAGGCGCGATTATCGAGCGTATGACCGGCCAGGGCTTCACCTGCCAGTTCAACCGGTTCGGTGGCGTAGGAGACCAGGTCGCCGGTGTGGACTTTGGCGGCTACGTCTTTGGGTAGCAGGCCAGTTTCAATGAAAAGATGGTCCATTGGTACAGGGGCGTCGGCCAGCGAGGCAGGCAGCAAGCGGGCCGAGGGCTGGACGACGATGCCGGGCAGTTCTTCCGTTTTTCCGCCGCCGGTAGCATGGACAGTAACTGGCGTACCGGGCAGCACACGCGCATCCACACCGCCAACCTGAGTCACGCGCAGGAAGCCGTCCTTATTTTGCGTGACCATCATGCCGATGGCGTCCATGTGGGCGGCCAGCATGATTTTTGGTGCGTCCTTGGCAGAACCTTTTTTTAGGGCTTCCAGGGAGCCAATTTTGCTGTATTGGATTTCATCCACCAGCGGTTTCCAGGCTTCTTCGATGAGTTTGGCTGCTGGGCTTTCGTAGCCTGAAAGGCCGGAGGTGGAAAGCAGGGATTTCAGGAAGGGGGTGAGTTCCATTGCGTATTTTGTCCGTTTGAGGGTTTGAGGTGCATAATGATGGCGAAATTTACCGTGCAATAATTACTCTGTAGGGCTTGGTTCAGGCGTTAGGGTGGCTGTTGGCGGGGCTGGGGTAGGCGTAAAGGTAAAGGTGGCCGTTGGCGGGATAGGGGTGTTTGTGCGCGTCAATGTGAGGGTAGGGCTTGGCGGCAGCGGGGTGAAGGTGCTGGTTGGTGGAACGCTGGTTGGGGTAAAGGTGTTGGTTTCAGGCAGGAAAGGCGTCAGTGAAGGGGTGGGAGTCCGGGTTTCAGTGGGGGTGGGGGTTTCGGTTGGGGTCAGGGTCAGGGTGGCGGTCAGGATGTTGGGAGTCTGCGAGGGGCCAGCAGTGGTGGGGATGAGAATCAGCGTTTCGGTGGCGGTTGGGGTGGGAGTCTCAGGGGTGGGGGTGGGAGTCGATACCCGTCCACCGGGGGAGAGGGACAAAGCAACAAATCCCAGGCAGTAGCATGGGATTGTGGCTAAGATAATGGTTAGCAGGGTGGTCCTGCGCCGGTTGCGGATTTGTTCGAGTCTGTACACAGCGATATGATACCACTGATTCAAAGGTAAAATAAGACCCATGATACCGATTCGGCTCAAACTTTCCGGCTTTCTCTCTTACCGCGACGCGGTCGAAGTGGACTTTAGCGGCTTCACCATGGCCTGCATTTCGGGACATAACGGCGCGGGCAAATCGTCTCTTTTGGATGCGTTTACCTATGCCCTGTTCGGGCAGGCGCGCAAGACTGGTGAAGCGTTGATTAACTCGGCCAGCGACACCGCCGAAGCGACCCTGACCTTTGATTACGAGGGCAACCAGTACCGCATTCAGCGCATTTTGGCGCGTGGGAAAAGCACCACGCTGGAATTCCAGGTCTGGGATACGGACAGCGAACGCTGGCGCCCGCTGACCGAGCGTTCGACCCGTGAAACGCAAGCCAAAATTGAGCAAACCCTGCGCCTGGATTACGAGACCTTCGTCAACGCTTCTTTTTTCCTGCAAGGCAAGGCTGACCAGTTCACCCAGCAGCGTCCCGGCGACCGCAAGCGAATTTTAGCCAGCATTCTTGGCCTTGACCAGTGGGACTCGTACCGCGAGCGCACCGCCGAGCGGCGCAAGGCCCTGGAGCGCGAAGTGGATATGGTCGATGGCCGCCTGGCTGAAATCAATGCTGAGTTGAACGAAGAATCTGAGCGCAAAGAACGATTGGCCGAATTACAGGCACAGTTGGATGAAGTCTCTGCGAATCGTGAAGACCAGAAAAAGACCTTCGACCTGTTGCTGCGCATGGCTGATTCGATGCGCCGCGAGCGTGAGATGACTGACAAAGCTGCCGCCACACTGGAAAATCTACGTAACAAGCGCGACTCTACCTCGGCGCGTTTGCAGGCCAAGCAGGCCGAGCGCGAATCGCAGGCCGATTTGCTGGCGCGCGCGAAAAGTGTCGAGGCGGCTTATCGGGCCTGGACGGAGTCGCGTGTCGCGTTGGAGGCTTTTGAGCAGGTGGCGGCCCAGTTCCGCGAGCAGGAGAAGCGTCGCCAGCCGTTTTTGGATGAAATCAACGGCGAGCGGGCACGTCTGGAACAGGAGCGCGTTGCGCTTAGTGAGCAATTTTCGGTAATTAGTAATCAGTTATTGGTGATTGATGAATTGGGCAAAGAGCAAGAGCGCGCTGCGGTTTCGCTGGGGGAGGCGGAGGAGAAAAATCGCCTACGAGAAGAACTGCGCGCCAATTTGGATGAGATGCGCCAGCGACAGTCCGCGCTGAAGGCGGAGAACGAGGGCTTGAAGGCCCAGATGCTGGCGATGGATGAGCGTATCAAGAACCTGGAAACCAGCGAGGCGGGCGAGTGTCCGCTGTGCGGGCAGGAACTTTCGCCGGAACATCGCGTGGCGACGATTGACGGATTAAAAGCCGAAGGCAAGGTCTTTGGTGACCAGTGGCGCGCCAATCGCGTCGAAACGGAATCAAATGCCGGGCAGGTAGCGGAACTTGAAGCGCAGGTGAAGGGCCTTTCGGAGGCCGAGAGCGAACGGGTGCGTTTGGCGGCCCAACTTTCGGCGTTGGATGAACGTCTTGAAACGGCGCGGAAGGCTGCGGCGGCTTGGGAAACGGGTGGGAAAATCCGCTTGCAGGAGGTTGAAAGCCTGTTAAACGCTGAAACGTTCGCGGCTGATGCCCGTTCCCAATTATCCAAATTAGATGAAGAATTGGCGGCCCTCGGATACGATGCCGCCGCGCACGACGCCGCTTGCCAGGCTGAATTGGCCGGGCGCGAGAGCGAAGCCGAGTTTCGCAATCTGGAATCGGCCCGCGCCGCGCTCAAACCGCTTGACGACGAAATCTCATCGTTGAATATGCAACTTTCAACCTTAAACACTGAACTCGATAACGCCGAAGATGCCTATGCCGAGGCTGTCGCGCGCCTGGCCGAGCAGGAAAGCCAGTTGCCCGACCTGGACGATGTGGAGGCGGCCCTGTTCCGCTTGCAGGAGCAGGAAAATCGCCTGCGCAATGAGGTGGGGATGGCGGTGCAGTTGGTCAAGGTGCTGGATGACCGCCGGGCGCAAAAAGCGCAATATAGCGCGCGGCGCGAGGAACTGGCCGCCGAGATTGCGAGCCACAAGACGCTGGAGCGCGCCTTTGGCAAGGACGGCGTGCCGGCCCTGTTGATTGAGCAGTCTTTGCCGCAAATCGAGGAGAAAGCCAACGAATTGCTCGACCGGCTGTCAAACGGCATGATGAGCGTGCGCTTTGTGACCCAGGCCGGTTACAAGGACAAAAAACGCGACGACCTGAAGGAGACGCTCGATATTGTCATCAGCGACCCGGCCGGCGAGCGCGATTATGAGATGTTTTCGGGCGGCGAAGCCTTTCGGGTCAATTTTGCCATTCGTCTGGCGCTTTCGGAGATTCTGGCCCAGCGCACCGGCGCGCGCCTGCAAACCCTGGTCATCGATGAGGGTTTCGGCTCGCAAGACGCCCAGGGTATCCAGCGCTTGATTGAGGCGATTAACACCGTGCGCGGCGATTTTGCCAAAATCCTGATTATTACCCACCTGGATGAATTGAAAGACGCCTTCCCGAATCGAATCGAAGTCGAGAAGGATGAGCGCGGGTCGGTGGTAAGGCTGATTTGAGAGCAGTAATGACGAATTTGAAAATGCTCTGGTTCGTCCTGGTGCTGATTGTCAAAGCCCTGTGGCTTTTCCTTGCCGTGATGGCGCCGCTAATGTTCCTGGTGGGCGTTATTGTTGCCTTTGACCAGGCAAGCCAGCATCGGCGTTTGCTCGACAATTTGCAAACCTACGGGGCGGTCACTTCAGGGAATATTTCCTACGTCAGCCTGGAAGACAACCGCGCCGGGGTCGCTTTTGTGCGCAGCGACGGCTCAGAGTTTTACGCCAGCCTGAATTTGAAGCATTACCCCGAAACCGTTGCCCAATCGCTTGCGCCGGGTCAGGTGCTGCTCATCTATTACATTGACGAGCTGGTCTCCGGTTGGGACGAGGCGGTGCTGGCTGAGTATTATGACCATGCGCAGGCATATTTCCCGATTTCGCCTGAGACCATGTGGATAATGGGCATTTGTTTCCTTATCATCGCCATCCAACCGCAGGTTGTCTTTTGGGGGTTTGGTGATTTCGATGAGATTATGCAGAACTTGTTTGGCATTCCAGGGAAATCGTAATGGAACTCGCCTTCAACATCGCCCTGGCTGCCGGAATCATCGTCGAAATCCTGCTCCTGTGGGAGACATCCAACCGTCAGCGCAATATTCCGCTCAAGCCCGGCTTCATTGCGTCGGGAGTCAGCCGAGCGCAGGAGGCGATTGCCCTGGTCGTGCTGGTTGCCTGGACGCTTATCCTGCCGCTCGAATTCTTCAATCCGCAGTTTGGTTCTGGTTTTATAAATTGGGTGTCGGAAACCATTATGCTGCTGGCGGGTTTGTTCCTGTTCATTGCCGGACTGTGGTATCACAAATTCCTGCCGCGCATCAACGAGCAAACCCTGGTGGTGGTCACTGCCATCGTGCTGCTCTCGCTCTACGGACAAGTACAACTCGATTGGTACTGGCTGGCCGCGCTCTCGGTTCCGCTGATTGGTATTTTTATCCTGGCGCTCACCAAACACATCCTGCACCCCGCCCTCAAGAGCCTGTTTTATTTCTGGTATCTGATGTGCCTGCTGGTCATGGCCTACCTGGGCACTTTCGACCTGCTCTTCAACCTCGATACCGGCTATCTCGAAACCTCCTTCAACCATTTCATCGCTGGCGCGGCCGGGCTTTTCTTCCTGCTGCACTGCGTTTTCCTGGTGCGCTTTTTCCTGATGCTGACTGCCAACATCTTGCCCTGGAACCGCTACCTGATTGCCCTCGCCATGCCACAGCTCTTTGGTGATGAGCAAATGTCGCGCCGCCGTTTTGTGGTTATCCTGCTGGTTGTGCTCGGTATCCTGTGGGCAAACCTGCAATTTGGACTGGTCACCGACATCAACCTCGCCAGCCTGCTGATTCTCTTCGTCGTCCACTTCATGGACCGCGGCATGCCCATTCTCCCCAAATTCCGATGAACCCAATCCTGCT
>JAWOIR010000007.1:0-4672 GCA_046484545.1 Anaerolineales bacterium | reverse complement strand
GGCTGGACGCTGTGGGAAAACATCCAGGCCCAACTCGACCGGCGCTTCAAGGATACCGGCCATGTCAACGCGGCTTTCCCGATGCTGATTCCGATGTCGTTCCTGGAGAAAGAAAAGGAACATGTCGAAGGTTTTTCGCCCGAACTGGCGGTCGTGACCATCGGCGGCGGCGAGACGCTCGAAGAGCCGTTGGTCGTTCGTCCCACATCCGAGACCATCATTGGCTATATGTACGCCAAGTGGATTAAATCCTGGCGCGACTTGCCCGTGCTGATTAACCAATGGGGCAACGTCATGCGTTGGGAAATGCGCACCAAACTTTTCCTGCGCACGGCAGAATTCTACTGGCAGGAGGGCCACACCGCCCACGCCACCGAGGCCGAAGCGCGCGAAGAAACCCTGCGCATGTTGGATGTCTATGAAGATTTCGCCGTCAATGAGGGCGCGGTTCCGGTCATCAAAGGTGTTAAATCCGAAACCGAGAAATTTGCCGGGGCGGTCATGTCGACGACCATCGAGGCCATGATGCAGGACACGCGCGCCTTGCAAAGCGGGACGAGTCACTACCTGGGCCAGAACTTCGCCAAAGCCTTTGAAATCCAGTTCACCAACAAGAACAACGAGTTGGAATTCTGCTACACAACTTCCTGGGGACTCTCGACCCGCTTCATCGGCGCGATTATCATGACCCACGGCGACGACCAGGGACTCATCCTGCCCCCGCGCCTGGCTCCCGTTCAGGTGGTCATGGTTCCCATCTTCAAGAGCGACGCCGAAAAGGCTGCCGTCATGCCTGTCGCAGACCGGATTTTCAGTGAACTCAAGGCCGCTGGTGTCCGCGTCAAGATGGACGACCGCGAGGAGGTTACTCCCGGCTTCAAGTTCAATGACTGGGAAATGCGCGGCGTGCCGTTGCGCATGGAAGTCGGGCCCAAGGATGTTGAGAAAGGCTCGGTTGCCCTGGCCCGCCGCGACAAGCCCGGACGCGAAGGCAAGTCCTTCGTCTCGCAGGAAAACCTGACCGCTACGGTGCAGGACATGCTGGTGACCATTCAGGCGGCCCTGCTCGAACGCGCCACCGCCATGCGCGACAGCAACATCCATGACCCCAAAGACTACGAGGCACTCAAGCAAATCGTCCAGCGCGGATGGGCCTTCTCGTATTGGTGCGAAAGCAAGGAATGTGAAGCCAGGGTCAAGGAAGACACCAAAGCCTCCACCCGCTGTATGCCTATCAACGGACAGCCCGAACAGCCCGGCGCGTGCATCGTCTGCGGCGGCAAGGCCGAACGCAAGGTGATTTTCGCAAAGGCGTACTAATTGTGTCAAGTGTCAGGTGTTTAGGTGTCAGGCAAAAACTTGGCACCTGATACCTGGCACCTGATACCTGATACCTGACACCCGTCCTCATGCCCGCCATTGATATTGCCCGTCTTAAACTGCAAGCCGCAACGCTGGTTGAGAAATTCGACCAGCCTGCGGCGTTTTTGGATGACCTGCACGAAATTCTTGATATGTACGCCGACCGCACCCTGCGCGCCAGCGTCGCCGCCCCGGCTTCGGTGTTGCGCTCGTATCGCGCTCCGCAGTCGGTCTTGAAGCAAATCGAGATGGAACTGGCCCCTCTGACGGCCACCTTCCCCGAACAAAGCATGACCCTGACCGACGCGCTCTGGGAGGACGCCCATCTCGAAACCCGCCTGCTGGCCGCTACCTTGCTCGGACGCATTGACCCGCGCACGCCGCTGCTGGTTGAGCGCATCCGTGCCTGGGTCAACGGGGTTCGGGATAAAAAAGTCCGCGCTGCGCTGTTGAATACCAGCCTGAACCGCTTGCGCCGCGAATCGCCGGGCAAATTCCTGGTGCTGGTGCGTGAATGGCTGGCGGGTGATAACCCGAAAATGTGGGCTAACGGGATTGAAGCCTTAATTCCGCTGTTGGATGACCCCAGTTTTGAAAACCTGCCGCCGGTTTATGAACTCGTCCGCCCGTTAATCGCCAACGCGCCGGCCAGCCTGAAAAATGAGTTGGGGGATTTGGTCAACGCGCTTTATCGCGCATCCCAGGTCGAGACAGTTTTCTTTCTCAAGCAAATTATCATCGTCTCGCACAATCCGCAGGCCCTGACCACCATCCGACGCATTTTGCCCGCGCTGGATAAATCCCTGCAACCGCACGTCCAAAAAGCCCTGCGCGAAAAATCTGGCGTGTAGCCAAGGTGTTTTTTACACTTCGACCTGGATGCCGCTGCCGCTCTCGTAGCGGCGCAAGCCGGTTTGGAAGATAAAAATCGCCAGGGCCAGGAAGGCCAGGGAGCCGATGAACATCTGGGCCAGCACCTCCCATGTAAAGGTGCGGGTAAAACTGGCCGGGACTGCCCCCATCAGCGCAGCGGGGATAAGGGTAAAGAGAATCAGTTTAGCGGTGTTGTCGAACAGGGTGATGGGATAAATTGCAAACGTCACCATCGCGTTGACGGCGATACCCACCAGGTTGGTGGCATTGCCAATCCAAAAAGCCAGGCTTTGCACCAGAATAATGAACGCGCCGAAAACCGTCGCCGAGAGCAGGATGGCCAGCCCAAAACGCAGGGCGCTTTCGGGGGTCATCAAGCCGGAGAGCGCAAAACTCATCAGCCCATACAGAAAATCGCCCATGCCGCTGGCAATCGAGCGGCTGGCCAGGGCGTGGAGCAAGACCGGTTTGGGCAACGAAAGGTAATAGTCCAGCCTGCCGCGCGCGATGATGTCGCCCAGGCTGAAGGCATTGCCAAATAAAATCGAAACCAGCCCAAAGGCGCTGGCGGTAATCCCAAAGGTGATGTACATATCGGTCACGCCCCAGCCGCGCACGTTGTCGAAGCGGTCAAAGAAAATGACCCAGACCAGGAAATAAATCCCGTTGTTGAGCATCATGCCAAACATCTGCGAAAGGAACGAGACGCGGTATTCCATCGCAGAGAGCAGGTTGGCTTTCCAGACAGCGAGCAGGAATTTGAGATTGTTCATAGAAATCGGTCAAAAGTCGAAAGTCGAAGGTCGAAGGCAAGAAAAGCAACTTTTGACCTTTGACTTTCGAAGCACTTATCCGCCATTGACGGTCAGGTGGGTCAGGCTGCGGCGGTAGAACAGGACCAGCAGGAGCGACAGGCCGAGTATCCAGGCCAGTTGCATGCCAAAGGTGACAGCGAAAGCGGGCAGGGACGGTTCGACGAACAGGCGCGCCGGACCGTAAATCATGGAGGCAAAGGGCAGGGCGTGGGCGATGGTTTGCAGCCAGGCAGGGTAAAAATCGAGTGGAATGAGAAGGCCTCCCAGAATGAAGGCGAATTTCTGATAAATCCACTGGAAGGCTGAGATATCTTCGACAATGAAGGCCGAAAGCCCAATCATGGCGGCGATGCAGAAGTTGAGCGTCCACGCGCCGAAGACGGTAACGACCACCAGCGGCCAGCCGAAAAGGTCGGGTGGCGGGCCGACCAGAAACCAGACCAGTATCCCGCCTACCAGGGCGTTAATCACGCCACGGAAAATTGTCTCGCCCATTGAACTGCTGTAGTGGTAGAGCAGGAAGTCGTAGGGTTTGCTCAGGATATAGGCAATCGAGCCGTCCTTGACCGCGTCTGAAATGGTGTTTCCCAGGCGCGGGCGGCTGAGTTCGATGGTTTCAGCCAGCAGCAGGTACCAAATGGTCATCGGAACGGTCAGGCCGTTGATTTCGTCGGCTCCGGCAGCGGCAAAGGTCACCCGCCACAACTGGTAGAAAATCCACATAAAGGGCAAAATCATCAGCGAACGGCCAATCAACTCGCCGGGGTAGGCCAGCGAGTTGATGAGTTGGATTTTGAAAATCGACCAGTATTTTTTCATGATTATGCTTCGGACTGCTCATAAATCATGGCGATGACTTCCTCCAGCGGCGGGTCTGAGATGGTGATGTCGACCAGCGTCCCGGCGGCTGAAAGGCGCGGCAGGATGACATCCGCCGGGGCGGCGCGGGTGTCGAAGGCCAGCTTGACGCCGTAGCGCCCGACCTTGAGCGTTTGCATGCCCTCAACGCTGAAATCCGCGGGCACTTCCTCGGCGTAGCGCACTTCGACCGTTTTTCGGGTCAGGAATTTGCGCTTGAGATTAGAGACCTTCTCGCGGTAGACAATCTGGCCGTGATTAATGATGATGACGCGGTGGCAGAGCGCTTCCAGGTCGCTGGCATCGTGCGAGGTCAATAGCACGCCAACGTTCTCTTCCGCGCTCATGGTGCGGATGGCGTCGCGGATGTGCTGCTTGGCGACCACGTCCAAGCCGATGGAGGGTTCGTCGAGTAGCAGCAGTTTGGGTTTGTGCAGCAGCGAGGCAGCCACTTCGCAGCGCATGCGCTGTCCGAGCGAAAGTTTGCGCACCGGCGTTTCGAGCAGGTGCTTCAGGTCGAAGGCTTCGCTCAGGAAGGCAATCCGTTTTTGGATGAAGGCATCGTCCAGTTCGTAGATTTTTCCGAACAGGGTGAAAGTGTCAATGGCGGGCAGGTGATACCACAACTGCGGGCGTTGGCCGAAGACCGTCCCAATTTGGAAGGCCAGTTTTTGGCGTTCGCGCCAGGGGATAAATCCGAGCACCTGCGCTTCGCCCCCGCTGGGGTGCAGGATGCCGGTCAGGATTTTGATGGTGGTCGATTT
>JAWOIR010000279.1:0-46044 GCA_046484545.1 Anaerolineales bacterium | reverse complement strand
ATAGTAATCGGCGCCGTTAGGGTCTTCGATGCCAACCACGATAAAGGGCGATTCATCGGCGTCGGTTTCGTAGATAATCATCTGGTCGTCGGGGAAGAAGTAGACGGTATCGACCTGGCCGGGTTCGAGAATGATTTCCTCAATGCCGATGAAAAAGCCGGGGCCAATCATGACCAGGTCAGTTTCGGAGTCGGCGTCGAGGGTGCTGCCATCAATGGTGACGGTCACATCCAACCCGGCGGGGATGGAATAGATGGGGTCGGGGGCTTCCTGAACAAATCCCATGCGGTAGGCGTTGAAAAACGCGCCAGGGATTTCGTTAACAATTTTGCCATCGACATAGCCGAGGCGGTTGCCCTGCTCGTCGGTAATCAGGATGCGGCCTTTGCCGTCCAGGAAAATCTGGTTGTGCGCCTGAGCTGGGGATGCCAGTTTTGCACCGGGCAACGAGCCGTAGCCGTTGGCGCAGAATGTGCATTCCTGGGTGACCAGGCGGGCCGAGGTGGGGGTCAGGTCGAGAGTTTCGGTGTAGGCGTCGCCGGTGTAGATTTCTGATTCGACCTGCGGATTGATGGCGGCTTCGTAGGCCCAGGAGTTGTCGCGCTCGTCAATCAGCAGTTCGCGCACTTCGCCGGGGTAGTTGTTGTCATAGACCAAAATGGTATACAGGCCGTCTTCGACGCTTTTGATGCCGAAGGGGGTGATGGCGTGCCCGCCGCTAAAATCTTCTTTGTAAATACCGATGGTGTAGGTTTCGCCGCGCGCGTCCATTTCTTCGATTTTTGCCATGATTTCCATGGGTGTGCCGCGGATAACCTGGTTGGCGGTGGGCTCGGTGGCCTGGGTGGCCCACCAGTAGGCGATTTCGCGCTGGAGGGCTTCGTCGTTGATGTCGAGTTCACTGGCGTAGTTGCCGCCAAACTCTGAAACAGAGATTTGGCCGGTGTACATCATCAGGCTCAAGACGGCCATGCCTTCACAGTGACCGCCGCCCATGGCTTCGTTGATTTGCTGCATCCACTGGTTAGCGGGCGGGGTCAGGGTGCATTGGTCACCGCTGATGCGCGAGCAGACTTCATCGCCAAACAGGCGGCGCATTTCGTCAGCAGTCAGGTTGGTGACATCGATGTCGTCGCCATAATTTTCGAAACTGAACCCGTGCTGGTCGGGGCGGAAACCGAAGTCGTAAACGATGACGCCGGGGCGTCCGCCTATGTTTCCGTCGGAGGTGACAGGGGCGCGGGTGGGTTGCGGTTCGTATTCGTCGTCGTAGTCTTCGTCTTCTTCAGTGTAACTCTCTTCTGCGGCTGGCTGATTTTCATAATCGTCGTAATAATCTTCATCATCGAAGATGTCGCAAGAGGCCAGCAATAGGCTGGTTAGTAAGAGTAATGTAAGGATAAAAGAAATGCGGTTTTTCAAGGTTCTCTCCTTTGGGGTTGGGTATTTCTAAAGTAGTCGTAATTTGCCGATAAAAAGGGTTGTGAGATGTGCAATTATTCGCGGAAGATGCGGGCATAAGCGTCGGAAGTTTCCATCAGTTCATCGTGATTGCCCATCGCGGCGATGCGGCCCTGGCGCAGGACGAGAATCAGGTCGGCCCAGCGAATCTGGCTCAGGCGGTGGGTGATGATGAAGGTGGTGCGTCCCTGGGCGGCGGCGGAGATGGCGCGCTGGATTTTATCCTCGGTGGCCGAGTCGATTGCGCTGGTTGAGTCGTCCAGAATCAGGATGCGCGGGTCGGTCATGAAGGCGCGCCCGAGGGCCAGGCGCTGGCGTTGTCCGCCCGATAGGGTGACGCCGCGCTCGCCTATGACGGTTTCGTATCCCTTCTCGAAGGTTTGGATGAAATCGTGCGCCTGGGCCGATTTGGCCGCCATTTCGACTTCTTCCTGGGTGACACCCGGCTTGCCGAAGGAGATGTTGTCGCTGATGGAGCGCGAGAACAGGAAAATATCCTGCTCAATCATCGATATTTGCGAGCGCAGTGAGGCCAGGTTCCAGTCGCGCACGTCGATGTTATCGACGAGAATCTGGCCGCCGTTGATGTCGTAGGTGCGGTTGATGAGTTTGACCAGCGAGGTTTTGCCCGCCCCGGTTTGCCCAACGATGGCGACAGTTTGCCCCGGCTTGACCTTGAAAGATGTGTTTTCCAACACGGAAGACCCGTCAGCATATCCAAAACTGACGTTCTTGAACTCAATCTCGCCTCGCATTTGACCGCTGTAACCTGCCGTGTTCTGGTCGAGGTCGGTCTGGCGATTGATGAGTTCGAGGATGCGGCGCGCGCCGGCCAGACCCATCGAAACCTGGGTATAAGCCCAGGATGACACAAATGTCGGAAAATCTAGCATACGCAGCAGGCCGAAGTAGGCGATAACCTGTCCGGTGTTGAGCAGGCCTTCTCGAAACAGGAGCAGGGCGTGGGTCAGTCCGAGCGCGATGGCAATTCCGTAAATGAGAAAGGCGATAAAGCGCGCTTCCATGTCTCCTTGTTTGACGAAGATATTCCGCACCCGTCGGGCATTGGTTGCAAATTCTGCTACTTCGGAATCTTCCTGGGCTGCGCCTTTGACTGTTTCGATGCCGTCCAGCGATTCGGACAGGCGGGTGTTCATCTTGCCGAACGAGGCGCGAACTTCATCGGAAACCGGGGCCAGGTTTTTCAGGTAGCGGGCCATGGCAATAAAATAGGCGATGAAGAACAGGGCCGGGGTGATGATGAGGGTTGGGTGGTAATTGGGCGCGGCGACAATAGGCATGACCAGGAAAAAGAACGAGCCAATTACGATGTTGAGGCCGGGGTTGAACATCAGGTTGATTTCGCGCACGTCGTTGGTGGCGCGCGCCATCGTATCACCGACCGGTTGCAGGCTATGGAAGGTCATACTCTTGCCGAGCAGGGAAATATACAATTCATCGCGGATTTCGGCTTCGAGACGCTGGCCAAGCAATTCGGCCCCAAAATTACGCCCCAGTTGCAGGACGCCGCGCAGGACTTGCGAGCCGCCAATCAGCAAAGCCAGGGTAACGAGAACGCCAGTATCTGGCGTGGGCAGCAACATGGCGTTGAATGCGTCGCCGACCAGCATGGGGACAATTGCCGCCAGCCCCGCATTGCCAATCGCCCCCAGAAAAACAATCAGGATAATCCAGTTATGGCGCAGGATGTGAGAAAGCACCCAGCGCATTGCACTGGTGCGGTTGTATTGCGGTCTTTGGATGGTAAATTCGGCAGGGGAGGCAATTGTCGCCATGGTTTTTCCTAAATTAGACAAGTATCTAATTTACCACAAAAGTGTGAAAATTTCTTGTGGTTCTCTGACATTTGCCGTAAAGAAGGTAGCATTTCGGGTAATTTTTGAAGAAGGGTGATTGACCTTTGGCTTTTTTCATCTTACAATAATTTTATGCTTGCGACGCGCTATTCCATTACCCCACGTATTGGCGGTTTTTATCGCCCTGACCACGACCCTCCGCCGACGATGTTCAGGAAATCAAAATTATAGTTCCCTATCTTTATCCGTGCCTTGTCCTGTTCCAACCATAAATATGGAGAAAACCCATGCCTGAACCTTTTGTGTCCAAACGCGCGCTGATTTACAAAGATGTTCCCGATGAAAAGTGGAACGATTGGCGCTGGCAGTTGAGCAATCGCCTGAACAGCCTGGATGACATCGAAAAAGTTTTGCCCCTGAATGAGAGCGAGCGCAAAGCCCTGCAAACCCAGGGGATTTTCCGGGTGGATGTCACCCCGTACTTTATCTCGTTAATCGACCCGGACGACCCCGAAGACCCCATCCGTTTACAAATCATCCCGCGTGCGGAGGAACAACAAGCCTTCACCGCCATGATGGAAGATTCGCTGTCCGAAGACCGTCACTCGCCCGTGCCCGGACTTGTCCACCGTTACCCCGACCGTGTGCTGATGCTGGTCACGACCCAATGCGCTTCGTACTGTCGTTACTGCACCCGCTCGCGCATCGTCGGCGACCCCGGCCAAACCTTTAAGCGCGAAGAGTTCGAGATGCAAATCGAGTACCTGAAACGTACCCCGCAGGTGCGCGATGTGCTGCTCTCGGGCGGTGACCCGTTGGTGCTGGCCCCCAAGATTTTGGAAGAATTGCTTGGCCGATTGCGTGAGATTCCGCACATCGAAATCATCCGCATTGGGTCGCGCGTGCCAGTCTTTATGCCGATGCGTGTGACGCAGGAACTGTGCGACATGCTCGAAAAGTATCACCCGCTGTGGATGAACATCCACGTCAACCACCCGAACGAGATTTCAAGAGAACTCGAACAGGCCTGTGATCGCCTGACTCGCGCCGGAATCCAACTCGGCAACCAGGCTGTTTTGCTGGCAGGCGTCAACGACAACGTCCACATCCAGCGCGATTTGGTGCATAAACTGGTGCGTATCCGCGTGCGCCCGTACTATCTGTACCAGTGCGACCTGGTAGAAGGAGCGGGACACTTCCGCACCCCGGTTGCCAAGGGCATTGAGATTATGGAAGGCCTGCGTGGACACACTTCCGGCTATGCCGTGCCGCAGTACATCGTCGATGCTCCTGGCGGCGGCGGCAAGATTCCGCTGATGCCCAACTACCTGATGAGCATGTCCGACCATAAAATAATCCTGCGCAACTTCGAAGGCTTCATCACCACTTATGAGGAGCCGACCGACTATACCCCCGACAAGGCCGCTAAATTCAAGGGGCTCAAGCGTCCCGAACCGGGCCAGGCCGGTCTGACCGCACTGCTCGATGGCGAAGACCTGTTCATCAAGCCTGAAGGCTTCGAGCAGACCCACGGGCGGGACGGAATTCAGCACCGCCTGAAGGATGACAACAAGTGGAAGCCGCTCGGCATCGGCGCGCCGAAAGAAGAATAACTTTTGGTTTCAATTTGTCAGGGCGCATACGGCTTCGGTAGGACAAATATCGGATGCCTTATGCGCCCTGATTGTGTATAATGATAGAAAGGCGTTGCACAAACGCTAAACTCACCAGGAGAAATCGCTCATGCTACCCAAGAACTTTGCCTCAATCGGCATACTCCTTTTTATCTTTGTCATCGTTACGGCTTGTGTGCCTTTGCAGCCCGCGCCCGCCGACGAAGCGCAATTGCCGCAAGGCGCGGTTGAGACATCGGTTGCAGCCACGCTCGCGGTTGCGCAAAGCCAGGTTGAAACGATGGTTGCGGCCACCCTAGATGCCATACCGACCGATGTTCCGCTTGCCACAGCAACCGATAGTTTTACCCCTACGACTGAGCCAACCGCAACCATTGTGCAGATAACTGTTGAGCCAACCTTTACCCCCATCCCGCCTATGCCCACCTTGTCTGGGTTTGTCCGAACGCCCGTCAAGAAAGAATATGCCTGCTCGGTGTTTTCACAAAAACCCAAAGACTATGTGGTGATGAGTCCACGCCAGGACTTTGACATGCACTGGACGCTGCTCAATACCGGCACGAAGGCGTGGACGCAGCATGGCACAGACTATAAATATGTTCGCGGGCCAAAACTGCACAAATATGCCGATGTGATAGACTTGCCCAAGGATGTCGGGCCGGGTGGCAAGATTGAAATCGTCGTTGATATGGTTGCTCCCAAAGAGAAAGGCACCCATGTCACTTACTGGGGCCTGGCGAATGGGACCCAGCATTTCTGCCAGTTTTACATCATTGTTGTTGTCCAGTAAGCCATCGTGCGGGGATGGCTATTCCGGTTGGATGCCTACCTAATTTTCTTTTGTTGTGCGATAGGTGCTATATGTTTCGACAACTGTCTATGCTTGTTTCTCGTTTTCCACTTGTTGCAGTTTTGTTTTTTTTACCTGCCTGCGGCCCGTTTGCGTCCTCGCCTGACCCTGGCATGATACAGACGATTGTCGCCTCCACGGTTGAAGCACTGCCAACGGCAATCGACCAGCCTACACACACTGCCACCATAGAACCGACTGCCACTGAGTCAACCCCCACCGAGACATCCAGCCCAACCCTTGGCCCTACCAATACGTCGCAACCCACTGCCACACTCGAAATGCTGCCTACGAGAACGCCTTTTCCCACTTCGACACGGGCGTTAGGCGGAGGTATTATTTTGCCAACCCGCACACCGACTGACCCTGACTATAGTTGTGTCGTTATCTCTCAAAACCCGGCCAATTATCCCGTCCTGAAGCCTAAAGAGGACATCCGGGTTATCTGGACAGTTCGAAATGTTGGCAAAATCGAATGGGATAAGCATCACATTGATATCGGTTATATCTCAGGCGAAAAAATGGCTATTGGTGGAACGCTGTTCGACCTGGCTGAAACCATCCGCGTTGGTGATGTAGGTGAAATACAGTTGCTTTTTGAAGCGCCTGAGAAGCCGGGAACTTATGTTACCAACTGGTCATTGCTTCGAGGTAGCAGGTCTTTCTGCGGATTTTCTTTTGGGCTTGTCGTAAAAGAGTGAGTCTGTCTGATTTTGCCAACGAAGATGAACTTTATGGTGCTACCATATTTGCTGAAAAAGATTTTACAAACCAGCATGTTGTTCCTATTATTCTTCGCTGGAGCCTGTGCGCCTGCTGAAATTACACCGCCGCCGGATGGATACCTCGAAACAGTAGTAGCCGGAACGTTGCAGGCTCTTCCAACCCTGACGCCTGTTCCCAGTGCGACTCAAACTGCCACGTCTGTCGTCGTCCACCCCAGTGCCACACTTTGGCCGGTTGAGACTGACCCTCCGGTTTTGGCGGTAGTGCCTACCTTGACACATTTCCCTACCCTTACTTCGCCTCCAGCGGCCTATGTCCCGGTGCGGATTACACCCGGGCCGCGCCAGGGTGATTATAACTATGCCTGTCGTGTGCTTAGTTACAATCCTGTTAATTACTATAACGTCAAACCTGGGCAAACACTTCAAGTTTCCTGGAGCGTCAAAAATGACGGTGCAGAGGCATGGGATGTAAACAGCATTGATATTGCTTTCCGCTCAGGTATAAAAATGGCAATTGGCAGCCATCGGGACAGGTTTGATATTCACACCACAGTTGCTGCTGGAAGCACCACGGCCATTTCATTCAACATCCAGGCTCCTGATGAGCCGGGTGAGCATTCCAATAACTGGTCACTGGCACGCGGCAATCACATGTTTTGCAGGCTTATGTTCCGGGTGCATGTTGTAAAATGAGTAGTAAGGATACAGACATGAAGACAAACGGGCTTTGCCGCCCATTCCAATTATGTATTTGCGTATCTTTGTTGTTTTTGATGGCTTGCGCTCCGGCGGTTTCAACGCCAGACCCTGGCCTTTTGGAGACGATTGTCGCAGCAACAGTTCAGGCTTTGCCCACCCATACTCCTGAGCCGACTGTAACCCTTACCGCCCCGCCTACCCACACCAGGGTCTCTCCCACTCCCACTGAAACCGAGACGCCATTCCCCACCCTGACTCCCATGCCGACCTTCACCGATACGCCAACGGAAACCCCAACTCCCACGCCAACCAGCGATTCCGGGCCGGAAGTTGGAAACCGCCAGGGCGACGCGAATTTTGCCTGTATTGTGCTTGGACGAACACCTGCCGGCACTTTCAAGGGCAGCCCGGAGCAGAATGTCTCAGTGACCTGGCGCATCCGTAATGTGGGCGACCGCGACTGGAGGACGGACAGTATTGATTACGGTTATGTTTCCGGTGAAAAAATGTCTGCCGGCGCAGATTTGTTCGACCTGCAACGTACAGTTTCGGCAGGACAGGAAGGCGATATTACTGTCCTCTTCAAATTGCCCAAAGGAGCAGGAACGTATACAACAACCTGGGCCTTGTATCGCGGCAGTACGGCATTTTGTAAATTCTCCTTTGCGGCTGTTGTGGAATAAATTTCAGGAAGATGCGCTATGTCACCTAGAATAATTTTGCGAGTTCATTTCTGTTTCTTTTTGTTGGTGCTTACTGCCTGTGCGCCGGCCCTTTCGCCGCCGCCGGATGGATTTCTTGAGACAGTGATTGCTGCGACGGTTCAAGCCTTGCCTACCAACACGCCATATCCCACCGCTGAGCCGACTTTCACGCCGCTCCCGCCCCGAGCGGCGCAGCCAGCGGATGAGTTCACGCCCACGCCTTTTGTGTCCATAACCCCTTTCCCAACTTTTACCTTGACCCCAACATTGACAGAAACCCCCACCGAGGTTGGGGTTGCCTCCCGCCAGGGCGTCTATCAAGGTACGGGAAATTTTGCCTGTATGGTGATGGACCAGAAGCCGGTTAATTGGACCAGGTTCCGGCCGGGCACACAAGTTAATGCTGCCTGGACGGTAAAAAACGTTGGCGCACTGGAATGGAAGCAAAAACATGTCAGTATTGTGTATGAACAAGGTACTAAAATTTATGCCCATAAACAAGAACAGGAACTTGCTTTTACTGTTCAGCCTGGCGAAACCCGTGATATTATCGTTGCCCTGCGCATGCCCGAAAAAGGCGGAGATTACCACGTAACCTTTGGTTTGCAACGAGGAGGCGATATCTTCTGCCGGCTAATCATTGGTGTTTCGGTGCGATAAGGAGAAAACAGGTGAGACTACAGCGCTTTTGGCTTCTCTGGATTTTGTTTTTCTTTGTTTTGGGCGGATGTATGCCTGCCCCGCCTCCGGTGGTTGGGAATCCTGAAGATATGATTGCCACGATTGCCGCGGCGACGGTCAACGCCCTGCCGACCAATACCCCTCATCCCACCTGGACAAGTTCCCCGATTCCAACGCGGGTCAGGAACACCCCAACGGATATACCGACCAATACGCCAGCGCCAACAATTGAAGTGCTTCAATTGCCCGCTCCCGGCACACCCATGGCAGATTTGACCAAACTTCCTCTCGGTTTTTGGTCGCCAACCCCTGAGCCATTTCAGTGTGATTTAAACAAGATTGAGCCTGAACCATATACGATTGTTAAACCCCGACATTTTTTTAGGGCCGAATGGCGAGTGTGGAATCGTGGTTCTGTTATCTGGAAACATGATGGCGTTGTATTTTATTTTATTGGCGGTGATAAATTGCACAATGATGCAGAGCGTGCTGATGGTATTTTCTTGCCATACAATGTTTACCCAGAAGATAAGGTGTTGCTCCAGACTGCCATGACCTCTCCTAGGGAGCCTGGCACTTATTCTGCGACCTGGGGCTTGCGCCGGGAAAATCGCAATACGCCTTTTTGTACCTTTCAAGTCATTATCCGTGTAAGGTAAAAGCGCTTGCGCTCATTGATGACAGGAGAAGCAATTATGTCGAGAAGAAAAGTTGGTTACGTTGAACTGGAGTGGAATTGCCCAAATTGTGGCGGCAGAAATCCAGGCTCGGTCAAAACCTGTCGAGCTTGTGGGGGTCCCCAGCCGGAGGATGTTCAATTTGAGCAAGCCCAGGGCGCGTCACTGATTGAAGATGAATCTAAAATCGAAATGGCGAAAAAAGGTGCGGACATCCACTGTCCGTATTGCGGCACACGAAACCTCGGCGATGCGGAAACTTGCGTCCAATGCGGCGGCGACCTTTCGGAAGGGGCCAGGCGCGCTGCCGGACGTGTAGTCGGCGCATTTGACACGCAGGCAGAGCCGCTGCCTCCCGTTGCCTGTCCGAGTTGCGGTACGGAAAACCCCGGAGCAAACAAAACATGTTCTGCTTGCGGCGGCCTGCTGGCCCGTCAATCTGCGGCAACATCTCCGGGTGGTGATAAACCTGATGCGCCGAAAAAGAAAGCATCCAAATGGCTGTTTGTGGTGGTGGGGTTGTTCCTTTGCCTCTGTTGTGGTTTGATTGCGCTTTTTGCTTTGCGTACAGGCGAAACCGCCGGCGTGGTGAGTGACGTAGCCTGGGAACGCTCGATAGTCATCCAGGTGATGGGCGATGTCACCTTGGAAGCCTGGCGGGACGAATTACCGGCAGGGGTACAGCCGCTTGCCTGTACCCAGGAATTGCGTGAAACCCGTGATGAATCTGCTCCTGGCTCGAAGGAAGTCTGTGGCACGCCGTACTCTGTCGATACTGGCTCCGGGTTTGCCGAGGTGGTGCAGGATTGTGTCTATGAAGTCTATGACGATTATTGCGAATATGTTTCCAGTGATTGGATGGATGGTGAAACGCTCAAGGCCGAGGGCCGCGATTACAATCCCTACTGGCCGCAGGTTCAGTTGACATCTGGCGAGCGCGAGGGCGAACGCACTGAGCGTTACCGGGTTTATTTCGAGACCGATGACGGCGTCAAAGAATATTCCACTTCCAACGAGAGTCTTTTCATGCAGTTACAGCCCGGGACAACTTGGACGCTTGAGTACAATGTTTTTGGCGCAATAGTTTCGGTTCGGCGATAATATAGCAGGAGGCCTTTCATGCACTACCGGCGTTTGGGACATTCGGGTTTGAAAGTCAGCGAGATTTCGCTTGGTTCGTGGGTGACGTTTGGTGGGCAGGTGGACGAGGTGATTGCCTCCGACCTGCTCCACGCTGCTTATAGCGCCGGAATTAATTTCTTCGACAATGCCGATATGTATGCGGATGGACGCGCCGAGGAAGTGATGGGTAAGGCCATCAAGGACTTGCCTCGCGAGGCCCTGGTGCTTTCTTCCAAGGTTTTCTGGCCGACCATGCCCGGCCCCAACGGACGTGGACTTTCACGTAAGCACATCTTCGAGTCGGTTCATGCATCCCTAAAGCGCATGGATGTGGATTATCTCGACCTGTATTTCTGCCATCGCTTCGACCCGGACACACCGATTCACGAAGTCGTTTATACGATGGATATGCTCATTCGCCAGGGCAAGATTTTGTACTGGGGAACCTCCGAATGGCGCGCCTGGCAGATTACCGAAGCCGTCAATATTGCTCGCTTGTACCACCTTGCACCGCCGAGCGTCGAACAGCCGCAATACAATATGTTTCATCGTCGTCGGGTCGAGATGGAACTCTCGCCGGTTTGCCGCGAGCATGGCGTTGGCCTGACGACCTGGAGCCCGCTTTACTACGGCGTCCTGACCGGCAAATATAATGACGGCATCCCCGAAGGCTCACGCGCCTCGCTGGATAGCATGGCCTGGATTCGTGACCGAATCACCCCTGACCGGGTGGCGGTTGTGCGCGAACTGAGCGAAGTGGCCGACGATTTACATATTAGCGTAGCCCAACTGGCCCTGGCCTGGCTTTTGCGGCGTAAGGAAGTCAGCAGTGTGATTACCGGCGCAACAAACGTCCGCCAGTTGCAGGACAATCTCGATGCGGCGGAAGCGGTCGAGAAACTGTCGGATGAGGTGCTGGAGCGTATCGAGCAGATTTTGGGCAATTATCCCGACGAGGATTAACGCTGCCGAACGAAAAAAACAATCCCCGCGCCTTGTGACAAAGCGCGGGGATTTTGCTTTATTCAATTGTGGTTGGCCTTATGCGGCCGGCGGAATCGGCTCGTCACTGACGACTGCGTCTACGGCGCCTGGTTTTTGGCGCAGGGTGAAGAATCCAACCGCGATGGGGATAATAATAAAAATGAGCGAGAGACATAATAGCCCAAACGCCAGCGGCATGGGTATTGTCTCAAGCGATTCGACGCCGTTGACGGTCGTTGTGATTGGTGTTCCGCTAACGCCAAAGATGCCCCAAACACAAGACGTCAAGGCAAGACAAACACAGCATAGTGCAGTGACAACGGTAATTGCAATTGCGACAGGCCTGTTTTCCATATAATCCTCCGATGTAGTTTGTTTATCAGTGTACAACAAAAGATTACCAGATGCAATCCTGTGTTTTTGGGCTCTTTGAGAAGTCCCGTGATAAGTTCCCGTAATACGGCCTTCTTTACGGCACACGTCAGAGAACCTGTTTTAGGTTTCGCGTAGCCAGAATCCTTCTTTATCCTGGTATTTCTCATCTTTCCGTCAATTGATAGATTGTGCCGCCATAATCGCCCAGGTAGATTTCACCGTCATCGTCCAGGCCGAAGGTGCTGATGCGGAAGTTGGTGCGAAAGAGCAGGCTGTTGACAAAGCCCTCTTCGGTTTGCAGCAGGCCCCAGATATTGCCGGAGCAGAAATCGCCGTACAGGTAGACTCCCTGCCATTCGGGCAGGGCCTGCCCGCGATAGACATGGCCGCCGGTGACGGAGCAACCGTCGTTGCGGGTGTACTCGGCCACCGGTAGGACGAGTGTCGAGCGGTCATATAGCCCGCCGCTGTAATCGTGGCTGCCTTCCATGAAGCGCCAGCCGTAGTTCACCCCGCCGGGCGTGCCAGCCGGGGTGAAGTTGATTTCCTCCCACTGGTTCTGTCCGACATCGGCAATGTATAAATCGCCAGTGGCGCGGTCGAAGGCGATTTTCCAGGGATTGCGCAGGCCATAGGCCCAGATTTCAGCCTCGCCGCCGCCCACGGCAAAGGGATTATCCGCCGGAATGGCATAGGGCTGGCTGCCATCGACATCGAAGCGCAGGAGTTTTCCGAGCAGGGTGTTGAGCGATTGACCGGCGTCGAGCGGGTCGCCCGCCGAACCGCCGTCACCGAGGCCCGCGTACAGGTAGCCATCCGGCCCGAAGGCCAGCGAGCCGCCGTTGTGGTTGCCGTAGGGCTGTTCGATGCGTATCAACTCCAGGCGGCTGGACGGGTCGGCCAGGTTGGGGTCGGAGGCCGAGACGCTGAAACGTGCGATACGGGTGTTGCCATCGCGGTCAGTGTAGTTGACATAGAAAAAGCTGTTTTCAGGGTAATTGGGGTGAAAAGCAAGTCCCAGCAATCCGCGCTCAGAGGCGTTTGAGCCGACAATGCCGACAATGTCAAGAAATGGCGTGGTCAGCAATTCCCCGTCCTGGATGATGCGAATGCGGCCGACGCGTTCGAGCGCAAAAACGCGCCCTGAGCCATCGCCAGGCGAGGTGATGTCGGTTGGCTGTTCAAGCCAGCCGGGGATTTCACGCCAGATGTAGTTTTCAGGGTTGGGCAGGCTTTGCGCGCCAGGGGCGCGTGTTTCTTCTGAAGGGGCAGGTTCTACGGTTGGTGTAGACCCTTCAACAGCGGGTTCTTCAACCATAGGGGCTTTGGTTGCAGGCGCCACCGTCCGCACGGTGGGGGCGGGGGGGACAGATTCCTGTCGGGGCGCGGCGGGCGCGCAAGCAGCTAACAGCGTGGCTAGTACCAGGAAAACGGCGAACAGGCGCCGGGTTGTCATGATTCGTCTCCTTTACTCCTTGATGTCGGTGGCTTCGCCCTCAATAACATCCGCAGGCGGTTCGCCATGTAAGGCGTCGTCCACAATTTCGCTGTTGTTCATCATCTGGCGTACATGTTCTTGAATGACTTTTGTCGGGCTAAGTTCGATGAAGAAGTAGGAACTAATCCACAAAATGCCGATGTCGTCGATGGCAGACAGGCCGGGGATGGTGTGAATCAGGTCGAGCGGCCAAATCAGGTAGGCCAGCGCGCCGACAGGCAGCAGTTTGAGAAACGGGCTGATGCGCCGGTCACTCATCAGCCGCCAGATGAGTTTCAGCCGGAAAATGGCTTCTTCGAGCATATTGCCCTGGCTGGGGATAATGCTGCGTGGGGTTTTATCGTCCATTGTGCCTCCAAGTGAGAACAAATATGTTTTGGCTATTATAAAGGTATTTGCACACGGATGGGCTATTTGCAGGTTGCTTCTCCCCTGAGAAAAAACGGAAATTTGATATACATGCCTGCGAAGCAGGCATGTATATCAAATTTCCGGCTCATTTATGCGCTTTCAATCACTTCTTTGGCTTTTTTGGTTTGTTTGCCGCGCTCTTCCGTATTCAGAATACGTTTGCGGATGCGGTACGAAACGGGGGTCACTTCGAGCAATTCGTCGTCAGCCAGGTACTCGACGGCCTCATCCAGTGACATCTGGCGTGGCGGCGTCAGGCGGATTTCCATGTCGCCACGCGCAGCGCGCATATTGGTCAGGTGCTTTTTGCGGCAGATGTTGACGGTAATATCACCGGGACGGCTGTTTTCACCAACGACCATGCCTTCATAAACCGGGGTTCCCGGCGCGATGAACAGCATGCCGCGGTCTTCGACGCTCTTGAGCGCGTAGGTGGTCGAATCGCCGGGCTCCATGGCGATGATGGAGCCATTCGAGCGCGAGGGGATTGGCCCGGCCAGTTCATCGTAGCTGTGGAACAGGGTGTTCATGATGCCCATGCCGCGTGTCGCGGTCAGGAATTGGTAGCGGAAACCGAGCAGGCCGCGAGTTGGGGCGACGTAGACCAGGCGCACATGCCCGTCGTTGGTATCGTGCATTTCCATCATTTTACCGCGTCGCGCGCCGAGCATTTCGACTACCACCCCGACGGTGTCGCTGCTCGTTTCGATGTGAACTTCCTCGTAAGGCTCCAGCAGCGCGCCATCTTCGGCCTTTTGGAAGATGACTTCAGGGCGCGAGACCTGGAATTCGTATCCCTCGCGGCGCATGGTTTCAATCAGGATACCCAGGTGCAGTTCGCCGCGTCCGGAGACCAGGAAGTTCTCTGCGCTCTCGGTATCCTGCACGCGCAGGGCCACATTGGTGCGCAGTTCTTCAAACAGGCGTTCGCGCAGCCGGCGCGAAGTGCCCCATTTGCCCTCGCGCCCGGTAAAAGGCGAGGTGTTGACCCCGAAGGTCATGCGCACGGTTGGCTCTTCCACTTTGATGGGTGGCAGGGCGACCGGGTTAAGCGGGTCGGCCAGCGTCTCGCCGATGCCGATGCCCTCCAATCCGGCCAGGGAGATGATGTCGCCAGCCAGGGCTTCGTCGGTTTCGACTTTTTTCAACCCCTGGAAGGTGTACAGGTAGCGGACGCTTTCGGGCAGGTTTTGACCGTCCACCGTTAAACGGGCTAATTTTTGACCGGCCTTGATTTTTCCGCTAAAAACCCGCCCGACGGCGGTTACGCCGCGATAGTCGTCGTAGCCCAGGGTGGTGACCAGCATTTGCAGCGGCGCGTCGAGGTCCACTTTTGGGGCCGGGATGTGTTTGAGAATGACATCAAAGAGCGGTTTCAGGTCCGGGCCGAGTTCGGGGGATGCCCCGGCGCGCCCGGTGGTGGCCTGGGCGTAGATGACCGGGAAATCGGCCTGCTCTTCGCTTGCGCCCAGTTCGATGAACAGGTCGAAGGTGTCGTTTAGGACGCGCTCCGGTTCGGCGTCGCGGCGGTCAATTTTGTTGATGACGACGATGGCCTTGTGCCCGCGTTCGAGGGCTTTTTTCAGCACAAAGCGGGTTTGTGGCATGGGGCCCTCGGCAGCGTCCACCAATAGCAGGACGCCATCCACCATGTTCATGATGCGCTCAACCTCGCCGCCGAAATCGGCGTGGCCGGGGGTATCGACAATGTTGATTTTGACATTCTCTTGGGTGGTTTCGTCATAGAGCACGATGGCCGTGTTTTTGGCAAGGATGGTAATGCCGCGTTCGCGCTCGAGGTCGTTCGAATCCATCACGCGCTCGGCGACTTGCTGGTTCTCGCGGAATGTATGTGACTGGCGCAGCAGGAAATCGACCAGGGTGGTTTTGCCATGGTCAACATGAGCGATGATGGCGATATTTCGGAGTTCTTTTCTTTCAGTTAACATAAGTGGGCGCTTTCATTTTGGGGCAGTTGGTGAATAAGTCTTCTTAACCTGCAACACACAAAAACCCCGGCCGGGTATGGCCGAGGCTTTCTTGTACGAGTTTCGGCTTGCGATGTGTATTTTACCAGAATTTATCCACTTTATGTTATCGAGGTTAAGGCGCTCTCTGATATTTGCCGTGAAGAAGGTTGCATTTTGGGGTGTGAGCGTGCCGCAAACGCGCGCACGCTCACACCCCAAAATGCGGGGGTTTATCACGGGAATTCCTAAAGAACCGGTTAAGGCGCTACTCGTGGCTGCGTTTTGCGCCGAGGCTGATTACTGCTACCAGCGCAATCAAAACGACTGCTCCGACTAAAACGTATAGAAAAATATTGTTACTCGAATCTCCCTGCGCGGGAGCCGTGTCAGAATCATCAGTTGCCGGTATTGAAACAGTAACACCCTCGCCTGAATCGTTCGCTTCGACTTGAACTTCCGGCAATTGAACTGTGATAGGTGTTCCACAGCCGCTTAATATCAAAAACGGGATAATCAAGACGTTCAGAAAGATTATTTTTTTAAACATAGTAAAAGCCTCCTGGCTTCAAGTACCGCTGTTCGTGAGCCACTAATAATATTTTTGTTTGCGCTTAATATTCATCATATCCTGAATATTGCCTGATTACATCCTTCCACTGGGGAGTGTTGTTCTCCACCACTTGGGGGAGGAGAACCAGCATCAACAGAAAACCGGCAGATTTTCTCTGCCGGTTTTCTGTTGATAAACTATTGTGAATAGTGACAAGAAGACTCCCGCTTGTGCCGTGTGGTGCGAAGTTCTGAACCTGCTGAAGCAGGTCGGGGTTCTACCGGGAGTTCCAGCCTTGGCTCAGGCCTATCGCTTTTCCATCCAGAGATTGAACCCCAGTTGGTGGGTGTTGGCTCATTACCCAAACTGCGGGGCCTGTCACGGAAATCATCAAAGAGCCTTTCAGGTGCGAATATCCAGAATTTCTTTGACGTGCGGTTCAACGGCCTTTTTGACCTGCTCTGCGTCCATACCGCTAACCTTGAAGGTAACTGTCCTGTTGGAACTATCTTCACCTGTAAAAACGCCAAAGGAGACAAAGTTGCCTTTTTGGGCGGCAATTTCTGCCGAGAGTTCGGCCAGTTCTCCGGGTATGTCAGTCACCAATGCGGTGACGCGCACGCCCATTTCGCGCGCGCCCATCAGTTCGAGGAAGAGTTTGAACAGGTCGGTCTCGGTCATGATGCCGACGACGTACCCGTCGCGCATGACCGGCAAGCCGCCAATTCTGTTATCCGCCATGATGCGGGCGGCTTCCTCGATGGGGGTGTCTTCTGTGACAGTCATGACATTTTTGGTCATAACTTCTGAAATTTTTACCTTACTCAGCAGGTAATTCATCTCCCAGACGGAAAGGGTGGTTGCTGCTGAAGGTGAGGCATTCTTCAGGTTGCCTTCCGTGACAATGCCAGCCAATTTGCCATCCTTAATGACCGGGGCGCGGCGAATGTGTTCTTTTTTGAACAGAATTATCGCGTCTACAATGGGCATGTCTGGGGAAACGGTAATGACTGGTTTGGCCATTCTTTCGCCGACGAGCATGGAAACCTCCTTTTTCTTTCTATCGTTGTGATTTTTGGCTCTTGAAATACGACTCTGACCTTTTTATTATACCCGTCAGGGGGACAAAGTGCCAAAATTTTTGTTCTCTGATATTTGCCGTGAATAAGGCCGCATTTTGGGGATTCTCAAAGAGTCTTTGCGTTTTTATGTCCCGCTCTCAAAGCGATAGCCGATTCCGCGTTCGGTTTGAATGTAAACCGGCTCGAGCGGATTTTTCTCGATTTTTTGCCTGAGTTTGCCCATGTACACGCGCAGGTATTCGGCCTCGTTGCCGTATTCAGGCCCCCAGACGTTTTGCAAAATGGCGCGGTGCGACAGGGTTTTTCCCGCGTTACGCATGAGGTAAACCAGCAGGTTGAATTCGGTCGGCGTCAGGTCGATGGGCCTGTCGCTGATGGTCACGCGATGGCGGACCAGGTCGGCGGTAATTTCCCGGCAGGTCAGGTTTTCCTGGTCGGGTTGGGCTTCGCTCCAGCGCGCGCGCCGCAACACGGCCTTGACACGGCTGAGTAGTTCGCCAATGCCAAAGGGCTTGGTCAGGTAGTCGTCCGCACCCAGGTCGAAGGCCTTGATTTTGTCGCTTTCCTCGCCCAGGGCCGTCAGGATGATGATAGGCACAATCGAGATTTTCCTGATTTGGCGCGTGGCTTCCAGGCCGTCCATGTTGGGCATCATGATGTCCAGGATGACCAGGTCGACATGTTGGGATTGGAAGATGGACAGGCAGTCGGCGCCATTGGAGGCGACAGTAACATTGTATCCCCGCACTTCGAGATTAATGCGCACGAAATCCCGAAGCGATTTTTCATCATCAATTACAAGGACACAGGGTGAAAGAGCCATAGTCAGGTTGTGGTTGTGGTGGTCGTAATCAGTGGTATGGAAAAGGCGAAACATGCGCCGTTTGCGCGCGGTTCTATCCAGATTTCGCCATGATGGGCTTTTACCAGGCCACGGCAGATTGCAAGCCCCAGCCCGGTGCCGCCCGCGCCGCGTGAGAACAAGTTGTCAACCCGGTAAAAAGGGTCGAAGATGCGCTCGCTTTGTTCGGGGGCGATGCCGGGGCCGTCGTCTTCCACGCGAAAGACAATTTTATCGCTAATTCGCGCCACCGAGATAGAAATTTTAGCCTGTTCCCCAGCGTATTTTACAGCATTTTCGAGCAGGTTGCGCAGGATGGTTTCCAGACGCGGCTGGTCGGCGCAGATGGGCGGCAAGTTATCCGGTATTTCAATTTGCAGTTGTGTTTTGGGTGCTGAAAGAGAGCGTTTGGCTGCGTTTTCGATGATTTTCTGGATATTGCATTCAATCGGTTGTATTTTTAGGCTGCCCGTTTCCAGGCGCGAAAGGTCGAGCAGGTTGTTGACCAGTTCGCTCAGGCGGTCGGCTTCGTCTGAAATGATTTCAAGAAATTCGCGGGTAGATTCGCGGCTCCACTCGACATCGGTAGCGAGCAGGGTGCTGGCATAGCCCTTGATGGCTGCCAGCGGAGTACGCAATTCGTGCGAGACGGTTGAAATCAGGTTTGTCTTCATGCGGTCATTCTCGCGGTCGGCGGTCATGTCCTGGATGATAATGCCTCGTCCGATGGAGATGTTGTCCGGGTCGGTAACGTCGAAAGCGTGGAAGCGCAGCGAGATTTCGCGCCCTTTGATGGCGACGTTGATTTCGACATCCCGGCTCTGCGGCTTCGACAGGTCTTGCTGCGCCTGACTGCGGATATTTTCGGGCTGTTTCAGTTGGGAAAGCACCCTGGATAAAACCCGCGAAACGGTCATTTCTGCCAGTTCAAGGTTACTTAGGCCGGAAAGTTCCGCAATGCGCCGGTTGGTGTAGATGACTTTGCCCCCCAGGTCGCCCAGAATTAAGCCTTCCTGCATGGACTGAATCAGGGCCTCGAGGCGTCTGGTTTGTTCTTTTAATCTTTGGTCAGATTTTGCATACAGGGCCGCGTTTTCCATTGCCATGGCGGCCTGATTGGCAAAATTTGACAGCAGTTGAATTTCGTTGATGCTGAATTCGTAAGGCTCCGGTTTGAAGACCAGCACAGCCGAGGGGCGGTCATAGTTGCTTTGCAGCGGAACGGCCAGCACGGAGCGATAGCCGCCATCGCGGGAGTGCGGCAGCAAAGGGACAAAATTGGGGTCGGCTTCGGTGTCAACAATTTGCACTGGTTTGCCGCTGCGGATGGCGCGCATGGTGGCGGATTGCGATTCGTCCGGTTCGAGAATGGCCTGTTCGACGAATTTTTTGGATAGTCCACGACTAGCGCGAATGCGGTACAGGTTGCTTTTCTCGTCGAGGGTGATGATGGCGATTTTTTCGACGCTCATCAGGCGTTCGACCTGTTCGAGAATCAGGTTCAGAACAATTTTGATGTCCAGTGATGACACGACCGCCTGGCTGGTTTCGAGCAGGGTAGCTTGCTCGTTCATGCGCGCCTGGATGGATTTCTCCATGCGCGTCATGCTGGCCGTCAGTTCCCCTACCTGGTCGCGGCGCTGCGAGAGTCGCCGGAGTTCTTCATGCTCTTTGGGAACGGTTTCGCGCTCTTCGCCAATCCGCTGGCTGATGGTTGCCAGGCTTTTGAGTGGGTTAAGCACCTGCCGATAGAGCGCACCCCAAAACAAAAGTCCGATTCCGGCGAAGGAGAGAAAGGCTGCTACGGTGATTCGGCGCAGCAAAATTTGGCGGGCAAAAGCCTCGGCGGTCGGCCTGCTGGTGACAATCGCCCAGCGCGCGGTGCTGATGGGCGCGTAGGTGTAAAGTTGTTCCTGGTTGTTGGTGTCCCTGGCGATTTTCGAGCCGGCTTCCCTTGCCAGGACATTTTGGCTTACATCGGGCGCGATATTGTCAATATTTTTCAGGATGGCTCGTGTTTCAGCGTGGGCAACGATAGTCCCGGTGTGGTCAACGATGAAAATCTGGAAACCCTGTTTGTTGGGGTCGTGTTCCTCCAGGGCTTTTTGCAGGGTGGAGTCGAAACCTTCCAGTTTGATATTGGCTGCGATAATTCCCAGGAAAGTACCATCCCTGGTGCGCAAGGGCATGACGGCTGTCGCGATTGGTTTACCGCTGTCGGGCAGGAGGCGGCCTTCAGACAGAAAGGCCGCCTCGCTATCGCGCGCCTGCTGGAAATACGATTGAACCGCGAAATTGTCTTCGGCGACGAAGTTGCTGCCGGAAGGAAAATGATAGATTGCGCGCCCGTTTCTGTCGAGGCGAAAGATAAGTTCGATGTCGGGGCGGCTGCCCTGGACAATCGAGAAAATTGCGGGCAGGTTTTCGATGCTCCCGGAACGAATTGCCGGATACTGGCTGAGTTGCTCCACAGCATTGAGGGCGTTGCTGACGGCCACATCGGTTTGCTGTGCGATGGTTTTTGCCAGTGTCAGGTCGCGGGTGACGGCTTCTTCCCTGATGCGGCGGCTTTCCACCACATCAAAAACGACGATAATCCCCAGGGCGGGGATGACGAGCAACAGGTAAAGTACCAGCAGTTGCAAGCCAAAATCGCGTCGAATCCGTTGGAAAAACATGCGTCCTACCGTAGCGTCTTTCTACTTTTGCTCATGGCGCGCCGAACAGCCAGCCGAGTGAGAGCGAACCCGCATAGGCAATGGCGGTCATTTTTATCAGTTGGCCTGTCCAGGCGGCCAGCAAGAATTTCCAGAAGGGCAGTTTGAGCGCGCCTGCGGCTACGGATGCCACGTCGAAAAAAGGATTTGGGATGGCAGCCAGCACTACAATTGCAAAGGCTCCATATTTGTTTACAAACGGCTGGATGCGTTCGTACGCCTGTGTGTTTTCGACCACCGTCCTGCCACTGATGCCTGCCAGGTAGCCGGTGCTTTCGCCTAGTCCGGCGCCAAGCGCCGCTGCGATGGCGACTCCCATTGGGTGAAAAATGCCCGCCATGCTGAATACAACCGCCAATCCCGGCGCAGGAAAAAATACGGTCGCATAAGCCAGCAGGGAAATCAGGAAGATGCCGGGGTAGCCGTAAACCGCCAGGTCCTCGACTCGGTCACGTACGCTGAAAACGAAAACGGTTATGCCGATAAAGGCGACCAGGCTCAGGCCGCGCAATAGCAGGGTTTTTCGGTCTGTGTTGCTTTTTGCGTTTGATTGTTCTGTCATATTACGCGGCCTGATTGTTTTGCTATTCTTCCCGAATGGTGATGCTCAAAATCTTGACGCCTTCGCTCTCAGGGCGCATCGGGTCGCGCGGCGGAATGGACATCAACACATCCATGCCTTCGATAACCTGTCCAAAGACGCTGTGCTTGCCGTCCAGCCAGGAGGTGGGGACATGGGTGATGAAGAACTGTGAGCCGTTGGTGCCGGGGCCGGCGTTTGCCATGGAAAGGATGCCGGGCTTGTCGTGTTTCAGGCTGGGATGAAACTCATCTTCGAAGCGATAGCCGGGGCCGCCGCGTCCGCTGCCGGTTGGGTCGCCGCCCTGTACCATGAAGTCGGCGATGACGCGATGGAAAATGGTACCGTTATAAAATTCCTCGCGCGCCAAAAAGACAAAATTATTGACGGTGACGGGGGTCTTGTCCGCGAACAGTTCCAGCACGATTGTGCCTTTATCGGTCTCAACTGCGGCGGAATATTTCTTCTTGGGGTCGATGCCCATCTGGGGCGGGGTGTTCCATTGCTTGGGGGTCATAAGGTCTCCTTAAAAAGTTGGTTTTTACTGTTCTCTCAGCATTTCTTCGATACGCGCTACCACCATGTCCAGGGCTGGGGCGTTGAAGCCGCCTTCGGGCATGATGATGTCGGCATAGCGCTTGGATGGCTCGACAAAATCGAGGTGCATGGGGCGTACAGTCTTGAGATATTGCTGGATGACGGATTCGGTTGTGCGTGCGCGCTCGGAGATGTCACGCTGCAGGCGGCGGATAAAGCGCAGGTCTGAGTCGGTGTCCACAAAAATCTTGATATCGCAAATCTCGCGCAGTTTTGGCTCGACGTAAATCAGGATGCCCTCGACGATAATCACGCGGCGCGGTGCAATCGTGATGGTCTTCTCGGTGCGCGCGTGTTTTGAGAAATCATAGACCGGCAATTCAACCGGTTGCCCGCCCTTGAGTTGCAGGACATGCTCGATGAGAAATTCGGTTTCGAGTGAGTTGGGGTGGTCGAAGTTGACTTCGGCGCGCTGGGCGGGCGGCAGGCCGCTTAAGTCCTTATAATAGGCGTCGTGGGGCAGGTAGGCAATCCGTGCCGCGCCGACACGATTGAGAATCTCCTGGGCGACGGTGGTCTTGCCGGAGCCGGAGCCGCCGGCGATGCCGATGACAAGGGGAACAGGTTGGGTCATGGGTCGATTATACCCGCTGCGGGCTGTGCGTTGATATTGGTTCTCTGACATTTGCCTGCCTGCCCCGGCGCCCTTCGGGGTAAAGAAGGCCGAGTTTCAGGGTGTGAGCGCGCCGCAAACGTGCGCGCTCACACCCTGAAACTCGGGAACTCTTGAAGCGCCTTCATGATTCTGAATTTAAATCAAAGCGCGATTCTGACCAGAATCGCGCTTTGATTTAAATTTGTTTTAGATGCTTACTTCTCAGTCATGAAAGCGACAGCCACCGTTCCCGGCCCAACGTGCGTGCCAACTACCGGGCTGAGTTCTGTAATCATGCTCTCGGCGACATCAAGTTTTTGGCTGATTTTCTCAACCACTTGTCTGGCTTCACTGCTGGCCTGCGCATTTGGGGCGGCAATCTGTACCCTGCCTTTACCCTCGCAGCGCTCGACCACCAATTCGACCAGCCTGTCGAGGGCTTTGCCTTTGGTGCGTACGCGGCCGACCGCTTCGATTTTTCCGTTGTTCATTTGCAAAATGGGCTTCATGTTTAAGGCCGTTCCGAGGAAGCGCTGCGCGCCGCCGATACGTCCGCCGCGATGCAGGAACTCGAGCGTGTCGACAACGAAGATAACACCAGTGCGCTCACGCGCCTGCTCGGCCACTTTCAGGCATTCTTCCAGGCTCGCGCCCTGGTTGGCGGCTTGGGCGGCGGCCAGCACCTGGAACCCCATCGACATGGTTGTTTGCTGGCTGTCGAAAATGGCCACCCGCGCCTGGTCCTGCTCGTCCAGTTCCTCCCGGGCTTGCAAGGCAGATTGCATCGTCCCGGAAATACCGGACGAGATGAAAATGCCCAGCACGTCGAAGCCTTGTCCGAGTAGTTCCTTGAACTTCTCGCTCATCCGTCCGACCGACACCTGTGAGGTGGTTGGCATTTGCTTGGCGGTCTTCAGCCGGTCATAGAAAGCATTCGGGGCGATGCTCACGCCGTCCTCAAAAACTTCTTCACCCCAAATGACGTTCAACGGCAGGGTGTGAATGCCTTCGGCCTGCAGGCTGGATTCTGGTAGATAGGCGGTGCTGTCGGTCAGAATGGCTACTTTTTTCATAAACAGAGTCTCCGGTTTTATAAAATGGATGCCCGTCCCACAGAGGACGGGGTTATAAAATTACTATTTGTGTTAAAACACACAATCTTAGATTTGGTTTCATTCTCTTTTTTGCAAACAAATGCGTCGCGCTTATCTGCGACGCATTTGTTTGCAAATTACATTGGTTGTTACTATTTCACGCTAACCAATTCGACATCGAAAATCAATGTGGCATTGGGCGGAATAACGCCACCCGCGCCGCGCGCGCCGTATCCAAGTTCAGGTGGGATAGTCAGCGTGGCCTTGCCGCCGACTTTCATCAAGGCAATGCCCTCGTCCCAGCCCTTGATGACGCGCCCTGCGCCGAGTTGGAAGGTAATCGGCTCATTGCGCGCATATGAACTGTCGAATACAGTCCCATCGGTCAACTGGCCGGTGTAATGCACGCTGACGGTTTTCCCGGCCACAGCCTGTTCGCCTGTCCCGGCTTCGATTTCGGTGTATTCCAATCCGCTGTCTGTTTTCATAAAAAGGTCTCCTTCCGGCTGTTATATCACAGGCTGCGGCCTCAATGCAATAACGCTCTTTGGAATTCCCGTGATAAGCTCCCGCATTTTGGGGTATGGGCGCGCCGCAAACGCGCGCGCCCATACCCCAAAATGCGGCCTTCTTTACGGCAAATATCATAAAAAACCGCCCTCACCCGGAACTTCTGGTGAGGGCGGTGGGCTGATTAAGCAGGTTTTTTGGTTGGCAGTTTGCTCTTCTGCTGTTCTTTTTTCTTCTGCTCATTCTGCTGTTTTTGCTTGTCAGCCTTTTTTTTATCTTTCTTGCCGCCTTTGTCGCCCATAACACATCTCCTTTATGAATATTGGTTGGATGGGTGAAGACTTTAATGCACAACTATGAATGACATTAATTATATCCCTACTTTTTATCTCTTCAAGATGATTCTCTGATATTGGCCGTAAAGAAGGCCTGTTTTGGGTGTGAGCGCGCGTTTGCAGCGCGCTCACACCCAAAACAGGGGAACTTATCACGGGAAATCCCAGAGAATGTTTCACTTATCGAAAAACTCATTGACTTGTCTACCCCTTTCTGCTAAACTATAAGTTGTCAGACAAATTCGCGATTCTTTAGGTTTTGACAGGCAAACATGTCCACCCTTCTCGTAAAAAATGCCCACATTGCTACATTTGACAACCACCAGACCGAGATTCCGGACGGTGGTCTTTTTATTCGCGATGGCTTTATTGAAGCCGTTGGGCAAACTGCCAACTTGCCCCATACCGCCGACGAAATTCTCGACCTTTCCGGCCACGTCGTCCTGCCTGGCTTGGTCAATACCCACCACCACTTCTATCAGACCCTGACTCGCAACATCCCGGCTGCCCAGGACGCCAACTTGTTCAACTGGCTCAAAACCCTTTACCCCATCTGGGCGCGCCTGCAACCTGAAGATATCTTCACCTCCGCCCAAACCGCCCTGGCCGAACTGGCCCTTTCCGGCTGCACCACTGCCTCCGACCACCTGTATCTCTTCCCCAACGGCTCCAAATTGGATGATGAAATTGAAGCGGGACTCTCGCTGGGAGTCCGACTCCATGCTTCAAGGGGGTCAATGTCCCTGGGCGAATCCCAGGGCGGACTGCCCCCAGACTCGGTTACCGATAAAGAAGACGTTATCCTGGCTGATAGCGAGCGCCTAATTCAGCGTTACCATGACCCCAGGCCGGGTTCAATGACCCAAATCGTACTCGCGCCCTGCTCACCCTTCAGCGTCACCGGCCAACTGATGAAAGATTCTGCCCTGTTGGCGCGCAAATACGGTGTCCACCTGCACACCCACCTGGCCGAAACTGAAGACGAAGAGCAATTCTGCCTTGAGAAATTTGGCTACCGCCCGGTCGGCTACATGGAATCGGTCGATTGGGTTGGCGGCGATGTCTGGTTCGCGCACTCGGTGTATGTCAGCGCCGACGAAATTGGCGTCTTTGCGAAGCACAACTGCGGCGTCGCCCATTGCCCCACATCGAACATGCGCCTGGCCTCCGGCATCGCCCCGATTAAGGAATACCTCGCTGCGGGCGTCAACGTCGGCCTGGGCGTGGACGGTTCTGCCTCCAACGATGGCTCGCACCTGCTGGCCGAAGTTCGCCAGGCAATGCTGGTGGCGCGGGTCAAAGAAGGTATCACCGGCTATTCCCGCTCCGATGACCCCTCCCGCAAATTGATGACTGCCCGCGAAGCCCTCTGGCTCGGCACGCGCGGCAGCGCATCGGTGTTGGGCCGCGCGGATATTGGCAGCCTCGAAGTGGGCAAATGCGCCGACTTCTTCGCCATCAACCTCAACAGCCTCGACCTGGCCGGTGGCGCAATCCACGACCCGGTGGCAGCGGTGGTCTTCTGTCAGCCCCGCCGGGTGGACTATACCGTTGTCGGCGGTAAATTCGTTGTGAAAGAAGGTCAGTTGGTGACCGTCAATGAGCGCGAGTTGGCCGAGCGGCATAACAAGGCGGCGAAGCGGCTGGTGAGTGGGTAAAAAGGCAAACGGGTATGAGTGAAAAGCGTTGGATGTCAAATATAGAAATTATGGAAATGATAAAGGGCATTTCTGACCCAGATTGGACGCAAATTGAACTGATTCGCAGTTTGCCAATTGAACGCCGTATCATTCCTGCTATGCGTGCAAAAGCGTTTGCTATGTCGACCTATCGTGCGAATTTAAGAAGACGTTATCCAAACCTGTCTCATTCTGATTTGAACATGGCCGTTTTGAAGCATTTTACTGAAGTTCGTTTGCCGAGGCGATAATGTATTCAATACGTTTTTACAGCGAGATAGTGCAAATATTGGATGAAATGAACGCGCCTTATATGATAGTGGGGGCATTTGCAGGATTGGCGTTCGGGATTACGCGAACCACTTTTGATATTGACATCATTGTTGACTTGCGGGATGAAGATTGTGACCGTTTGTCTGAAAAATTCCCTTTACCGCGTTTTTATGCTGACCCATTGATGATGAAAGACTCTATCCAGATGGGCATCATGTTTAATTTGATTGATACACAGGAAGGCGTCAAAGCAGACCTTGTTCCGCTCTCACGCGAACCAGAATATCGACTGGCCTTTGAGCGCCGAATTCGAAGATGGTTTTCTGATGGCGAGACTGAATTTGAAGCGTGGTGTGCAAGACCGGAAGATATTATCATCGGCAAATTGCAAGCATGGAACGAAGGAAGGTCTTTCAAACATCCTTCTGATATTTTCGAAATCCTGGTTTTTGTATTTAGCGATGATACTGCCGAATCTTTTGATGTAGCACTGATCGAGCAAGCGGTTCACAGTATTGGCCCTGAAGCAACTGAAACCTGGAAATCCACGCTTGAACGAGCCCGGCAAGCAATTGCCAGTAGAAATGCTTAATTTGAAAACTGCGAAAGCAGATTATTGGAGAACATCATGCTAACCCAAACCCTCGTCAACGTTGCCATGGGGCGCAAGCCCGCTGATTTGGTCGTCAAAAACGGACAGTGGGTCTGTGTCCAGACCGGGGAATTTATCCCCAATACCGACATCGCCGTTGTCGATGGGCATATCGCCTATGTCGGCGAAAACGCCGACCACGCGATTGGCGAGAAAACCCGGGTGATTGATGCCCAGGGCAGTTACCTCGTCCCCGGCTTGTTGGATGGACACATGCACGTCGAGAGCGGTATGGTTACGGTCACCGAATTTGTCCGCGCTGTGGCCCCGCGCGGCACGACCGGCATGTTCATCGACCCGCACGAAATCGCCAATGTTTTCGGACTGAAGGGCGTCAAACTGATGGTGGACGAGGCTGCCGAGCAACCGATTCACGTCTGGGTGCAGGTGCCTTCCTGTGTGCCCTCCGCGCCCGGCATGGAAACGCCCGGCGCATCCATCAGCCCCGCTGATGTGGCCGAAGCCATGACCTGGCCCGGAATCATCGGCCTGGGCGAGATGATGAACTTCCCCGGCGTGGTCGCATCCGACGACAAGATGCACGCCGAAATGCACGCTACCCGCCACGCTGGAAAGACGATTGGCGGCCACTACCCGACTCCCGACCTGGGACTCGATTTTCATGGCTACGTCGCCGGCGGTCCGGAGGACGACCACGAAGGCACCCGCCTCGAAGACGCCATTGCCCGCGCCCGCCAGGGCATGAAACCCATGCTGCGCTACGGCTCGGCCTGGCACGATGTGGCGACCCAGGCCAAAGCCATTACCGAAGGCAAACTCGACCCGCGCCGCTTCATCCTGTGCACCGACGACAGCCACGCCGCCACCCTGGCCTTCGACGGTCACATGGACCGCGTCATCCGTCACGCGATTGAAGAAGGCCTGCCGCCCATGATTGCCATCCAGATGGCGACCCTCAACACCGCCGAGCATTTTGGCCTCAGTCGCGAAATCGGTATGATTGCCCCTGGACGCTACGCCGACGTCCTGCTCGTCGACGACCTGCACGATTTCAGGCCCCGTGTTGTCATTGCCAAAGGCCAGCCGATTGCCGAGGACGGAACCTTAAACATTCAACTTTCAACCTATCCCTACCCGGCCTGGGTCAAGAAAAGCGTCAAAATCGGCAAAAAACTGACCGCAGAAGATTTTATTTTGCGCGTAGCCAGCAAGAACAAGACCGTGACTGCCAATGTCATCGGCGTCATCGAGAATCAAGCCCCCACTCGACATTTGACCTTTGACCTTCGTCCTGAAAACGGCGAAATTCTCATCCCTGACACCTCGCAGCTGACACCTGACACCCCCGACCTTGCCAAACTCGCCCTCATCGACCGCCACCACGGCTCCGGCAAAATCCAGATGGGCCTGGTGAGCGGATTTGGCTTCACCGAAAAATGCGCCATCGCCTCCACTGTCGCCCACGACAGCCATCATCTGCTCGTCACCGGCACGGACGATGATTGCATGGCCATCGCCGCCAACCGCCTGGCCGAAATCGGCGGCGGACAGGTGGTCGTCAAGGATGGTGAAATCATCGGCGAAGTACCCCTGTCAATTGCCGGGCTGATGTCAGACGAGCGCGCCGAAGTCGTCGCCGAAAAAGCCGCCACCGTGCTGGACGGATTCCGCGCCTGCGGCTGCGCGCTCAACAACCCCAATATGCAACTCTCCCTGCTGGCCCTGGTCGTCATCCCCGAACTGCGCATCTCGGATAAAGGGCTGGTCGATGTAACCAAATTTGAATTTGTCCCCCTCTTCACCTGACCACTGACTATGCTGAAACCCGAAAGACTGGAGTTCCCATGCCACATTTTCCCTTTCAACGTTTGCAAGCCGACCTGGCAGAACTGATTGCCAAACTTCCGCCCGGCACACGCCTGCTCTCCGAGCCAGACCTGGCCGCCGAGTTGGGTGTCAGTCGCGCTACCCTGCGCGAAGCCATGCGCACCTTCGAGACTCAGGGTCTCATCCGCCGCCGCCAGGGGGCCGGGACTTTCGTGGTCGGCCAGCCGCCGGTTATGGAAGACGGCCTCGAGTTGTTGGAGAGCATGCTCACGATGGCGCGCCGCACCAACATGAACGTTGGGCCGGGGCCGGTCAGCGTGGAGCGAATCTTGGCTACGGATGAATTTGCCAGGGCATTGGATGTCCCGCTTGAAACGCCACTGGTGCGTGTTTCCCGCACAATGAGCGTCGATACCCGTCCGGTGGCCTATCTTGTTGATGTCCTGCCCGAAGAAATTTTGCACCCCGATGAGTTGACCGGCAAATTCAGCGGTTCGGTGCTCGATTATCTGATTCAGCGCGGCGACCCGCTGACCGTCAGCCGCACCGAAGTCACTGCCTCGAACGCCACTGCCGACGTTGCTAAAAAACTCGAACTGCAGCGCGGCGATGTCTTGCTGCACTTCACAGCCAAACTTTTCACCGCCAGCGCCAAAGTGGTTGATTACTCGCACAGTTATTTTGTGCCGGGTTACTTCAAATTCCACGTCGTCCGCAAAGTCGGCGGGGCGCAATAAAAACCAGTCGAAGGTCGAAAGTCAAAAGTTGACGACCTTCGACTTTTAACTTTCGACCTTTTTTAGGAGAATATAAAGATGACCAATAAAGTACCAGAAATCCAAGCCCTCGTCGAACAGCACCGCGACGACATCGTCCAGTTCATGCGCGATATTTGCGCAATCCCGTCCATGGAAGGCCAACTTAAAGACGTTGGCGACCGAATTGCAGCCGAAATGATTAAACTCGGTTTCGACGAAGTCCGCTTCGACAAGATGGGTAACATCATGGGCCGTATCGGCTCCGGTGACCGCATCATCGTCTACGATTCGCACATTGATACCGTTGGCATTGGCGACCCATCAGCCTGGGAGTGGGACCCCTTCATTGGCAAGGTCGAAGACGGCGTCCTGTATGCGCGCGGCGCGTGTGACGAAAAAGGCTCCACCCCCGGCATGGTTTATGGCCTGGCCTTTGCCCGCGACCTGGGCCTGCTCGACGGCTGGACCGCCTGGTATTTCGGCAACATGGAAGAGTGGTGCGACGGCATCGCCCCCAATACCTTTGTCGAAGTTGATCCCGGTGTGCGCCCGCACTTTGTTGTCATCGGTGAACCGACCAAGATGAACGTCTATCGCGGCCACAAAGGCCGTCTGGAGATGAAAGTCACCGCCAAGGGTAAGTCCGCCCACGCCGCCAGCAATCACCTGGGTGACAACGCCGTCTACAAATTGCTCCCAATTATCGCCGGAATCCGCGACCTGGAACCCAGCCTGGGCGACCACCCCTTCCTCGGTCACGGCAAAATCACCGTCAGCGATATGCACGTCAAGACGCCCAGTATCAACGCAGTTCCCGATGAAGCCACTATCTTCATCGACCGCCGCATGACCTTTGGCGAGACCAAGGAAGTGGTCAAGAAGCAGGTCGAAGATTTGATCCCGCCTGAATTCAAGGACTCGGTCAAGGTTGAGGAACTGTTCTACGACGAGCCGTCCTATACCGGATTTGTTTTCGAGGTTGATAAATACTTCCCGGCCTGGGCTTATGAAGAATCCCACCCGTTGGTCGAAGCCGGACAAAGAGCCCGTGTTGCGATTGGTCTGAAAGATGTGCCTTCTGGCAAATGGAACTTCTCGACCAACGGTGTGTACTGGGCCGGTAAGGCCGGCATCCCTGCCATCGGCTTTGGCCCCGGCGACGAAGAAACCGCCCATACCACCGAAGACAGCGTACCGCTCGATGACATGGTCAAGGCAACTGAATTTTATGCCGTGCTACCGAGTCTGATTCCGTAAATTCACCATTCGCTACTCGATATTCGAACGTCAAATTATCGAATATCGAGTAGCGCCAACCGAGTATCACCCCATGAAAACTCTCGAAATCCGCCGCCACTCCCTGCGTAACCGCACCCAGCCCGACCTGTCCGAACAAGGGCTTGTTCTGGCGAACATGGTCGGCCTGGAGATGGGTCAGTTCGACCGCGTCCTCGCTAGCCCCCTGCCACGTGCCATCCAGACCGCCGAAGCGATGGGCTACCCTGTGCATGAAACTGTCGAACTGCTGGCATCAATGGGGGATTCGGTTGATATGGAATGCCCCTGGCCTGCCAGTTTTGACGAGTACGCTGCCGCCTCCCGCCAAAATGGCCCGACGACGCGCTACGCCCAACGCCTCGCTGATTTCTACGATAAATTGGTCGAATCCCTGCCCGAGGGCGGGGCCGCGCTGGTGGTCAATCACGGCGGCGTGGTTGAACTCAGCGCCATCGCTTGCCTCCCGACTGCTGATTTTGCCGCGATGGGCGATTACATCGACTATTGCGAAGGTGTCCGCCTGACGTGGGAAGATGGCAAATTTACATCTGTTCAAGTTTTGCGCGTGTAAAACAAGTTATCCGGTTGACCGGTTATCCAATAGCGGACAACCGAAATACCGAAAAACTGAAAAACCAACATTAAACCAAGGAGTAATCAAAATGCAAACCAATTTCCGTGGCCGAGATTTCATCGGCGACCTCGATTTCACCAAGGAAGAAGTCGAAACCGTTCTGGAGGTAGCCTGGGACCTCAAGCGCAAACGCGCTCTGGGCGAGCCGCACCCCTACTTGCGCGATAAAGTGCTGGCAATGTTGTTCTTCTTCTCGTCCACTCGTACGCGTGGCTCATTCGAAGCCGGCATGGCCCAACTCGGCGGACACGGGGCATTTATCGATAGCAACACCACCCAGATTTCACATGGCGACACCCCGGTTGAAATCGGCGAAATTTTTGGCCGCTATTTCGATGGTATCGCCATTCGCCACTGCGATTATGGCGATGGCAACGACTACCTGAATGCGGTTGCCAAGGCCAGCCGAACCCCGGTGCTGAACATGCAATGCGATGTTTACCACCCCTTCCAATGCCTGGCCGACCTGATGACCATCATGGAAAAGAAGGGCAAAGACCTGCGCAAGAAGAAAATTGTCGTTTCATGGGCTTATGCTGCTTCGTATCTCAAGCCGATTTCGGTGCCCCAGTCGCTGATTCTGCAAATGCCGCGCTTCGGCATGGACGTGACCCTGGCCTACCCGCCCGAATTCCCGCTCATGCCGGATATCGTCGCCCAAGCCCAGGACGAAGCCCATAAGGCTGGCACCGCCTTTGAAATCATCGACAGCAAAGACGGCATGACCGAAGCCTGCAAAGACGCCGATGTTATCTACGCCAAATCCTGGGGCCCGCTCCTGACCACCACCGACAAAGTGGAAGGCAAACGTTTGCAGGACATGTACCAGGACTGGATTATGGACGATGCCAAACTCAAGGTCGCCAACGAGGGCGCAATCTACATGCACCCGTTGCCTGCTGACCGCGACATCGAAGTCACTTCCAGCGTACTCGACGGCCCGCAGTCTGTTGTCTTTGATGAGGCCGAAAACCGCCTGCACGCCCAGAAGGCTGTCATGGCGTTGACCATGAGTTAACGATTTTTACTGTCAACAAAAAAGCAGCCCTGCAAAGCGGCTGCTTTTTTGTTGTTGGGAAAAATGTTATTTTGCGTTACTCGTCGCCGACGAAGCGTATGAAGACCTGGTTGCCAATCAGCCGCGCGCGGGGCGCCAGGCGCAGGGAGTCGTTGTGCCATTCGAGCAGGCTGAGGCCGGTCAGGTCGTCCACTTCGCGGGGGAAGGCCTCGGCGATGCCCACCCCGAAGCGGGTGCGGAAGGCGCTGTCAGCGACGCCTTCAATTGTCAGGCGCAGGCCGAGCATCATGCTTTCCTGCATGGCCTGGCGCAGGGTGGGGCGGTGGTGGTGGGCGATAGCGGGGCTGAAATCGGACTTTTTCGCGGAATCGCGGATGGAATCGGACAGGTTAGCGGATGTTTTACCCGACAGGCGGTCGATATAGGTTTTGATTCGGACGACATTCGAGTAGCGCGCCTTGTTGATGTATCCATGCGCACCTGCGCCGAAGCCAAAGTAGGGCAGGTTGCGCCAATATTGCAGATTGTGGCGTGATTCTTCGCCGGGAGTGGCCCAGTTGCTGATTTCGTATTGCGCGTAGTCAGAATGGGTGCTTAGGTACTCGGCGGCCCACTCGTACATTTCAGCGGCCAGGTCGGGGTTGGGGATGGGGAGCAGTCCGCGCGCGGCCCAGCGGCCAAAGGGAGTACCATGCTCGATGGTCAGGCCGTACATGGAGATATGTTCGGGGCGGAGGTCGGCGATTCGTTTGACAGAGTTTTGCCAGTCGGCCAGGCTTTGTTCGGGCAGGCCGTAGATAAGGTCGAGGTTGATGCGTTTGAACCCGGCCTGGCGCGCCCATTTGACCGATTGAATGACATCGAAGAAGTTGTGGGCGCGTTCGAGCAGGCGCAATTCGTTTGGGTTGGCGGACTGAACGCCGAAACTGAGCCGGTTGAGGCCGGCGGCGCGCATCTCTGTCAGCGATTGGGCTGTGACGGTGCCGGGGTTGGCCTCCAGGGTGGCTTCGAGATTGGCGGTGAGCGCAAAGGAGCGGCGCAGCGCGTCCATAACGGCGGCCAGGTGCGGGGTTGGGACGAGCGAGGGCGTCCCACCGCCAAAGAAGATGGAATGCGCGGGTGCGGGGGTCAGCTGAAGGGCGGCGACCGTTTCGATTTCCCTGATTAAAGCGTCGATATAGGCGGGGATGAGGGCTTCCTGGCCGGCGTAGGTGTTGAAATCGCAGTAGGCGCAGCGGTGGACGCAGAAGGGGATGTGCAGGTAGATGGATGTGTCAGGTGTCAAGTGTCAGGTGTCAGGCGGTTAGGCGCATGCGGGCGATGAGGACGGGCGGAAATTCATGGAATTGGCCGCTCCAGGCAAGCGGGTTGCTGGCCGGGATTTCGGGCGGGAAGGCGCGTTCGCCAAAGCCGTCCAGAACGAAGCCGTTTTGGAAGCCGAGATTGAGATAGGTTTCGAGCGGGCGATGGAAGTAGAGTTGCGCTTTGGGTTGGTTGCGCAGGGCCAGCCCGTAAGCCTGGAACTGGCTCATGTAGCGACTGGATTTGATGGCGTATTGGGTGACAATTTCGCCGCCCAGGTCGCTTTCTTCGAGGACGTGGACAGAGGTGGGGTTATTGAAGGCCGGATGCACCAGACTGAAAACGAAAACGCCGCCGGGCTTGAGAATGCGCGGAAGGATGCGGAAAAGCGGTTCGATGTTGGCGATGTCGAACAGGGCCATGTTGCACAGGGCCGAGTCGAATTGCAGGTGCGCCAGGGATTCCAGGTCGGTGGGTTCGGTGGCGTCGAGGACGTAGTAATCAACCGGCAGTTCGGGCGCGGTGCGCTGGCGGGCGTAGTCAACCAGGTTGGAGGAGAAGTCGAAAGCGGTGACGCTGGCGCCGAGTTTTGCCAGGCGGCGCGACATCAGGCCATTGCCGCAGGCAGCGTCGAGGATGCGTTGGCCGGGCTGTGGGTCGAGCAGGCGCAGGATTGCGGGCCATTGCAGGACGTTGACGAAGTCGTTGCCTTCATCGCCCATTTTTTCATCCCAGACAGCGGCGTTGGCGTTCCAGGCGGCCAGGGTTTCGAGATTGGCGCGCCTCAGTTCATGAGGGCTCATGCGGTTTCTCCTGTTTTAGCGTGGTTCCAGGGCAAAGAAATCGAACTCGATTTGTCCTGATGATACTTCGTAAATGTCAACCAGGATTGAAAAGATTCCTGTTTCGAGGCGATTGTCGCTAAACTGGGCGACCTGCTGGTTGTTGATGTACAGGGTGAAATTGGGGCCGCGCGCGCTGATTTCGAGCAGGTTCCAGTCGTTGTCATGGATGACTTTGGTTTCTGTCCAGTCCTGAATGGTTTCCCAGCGAACTTCCTCGTTGTAATAACTGATTTTGAAAAATCCACTTTCGCAAAGCGAGAAAATATACGCGCCGGAACTAAATCCTTCCGGTGATTTGCGGAAAATTAAGCCATAGCAAAATTCATCGGGCTGACCTTCCTGCCGGCGGGCCTTCAGGGCCAGGTCGAAATCTGCAGTGGCATCGGCTCCGTTGAAATCTGCCCAGGATACGAAGCCTTCTTTTACCTCGGTCACTTGCCAGATATAAACGCCGTTTTCTATAGCGGTTGAGCCTGACCAGAAATCGTTGTCTTCATCATCACGGCTGCGCCATTCATTGTCGTTGTTTTCGAATGAGTCAAAATAGGTGTATGCCATCAGCTCGTCGTTCTTGGCCTGGGCAGTGGCAGTGGCCTGTACTTCCAGCGCCTGGGCAGTAGCGGTTGCTTGCACGGCGAAGGCCTCAGCAGTAGCTGTAGCCTGGACAGCAAGAACCTGGGCCGTTGCGCTGGCTTCCGCTTGTTGGGTGGCCTGGATTTCGGTATCCTGTTGAATCTTTGTTGCCATGTAGGCGCTGGTGGCAGTTCCGCTGGCGGCATGGCTTTCAGCCTGCTGCTGATAGAAGAAATAACCAGCAGCGCCCAGCAGGATGAATAAGCAGCACAGGACGGTGACGATGATGAGCAGGATGATAATATCTCTTCGGATGTGTCCACGTGTTTCGGGGGGGGCGAGCGGGATAGACATGGGGGACTCCTTATAAAGTGTTTTTGCCGTGTATATTTTTATATGGGTTATTGCGAACGCGGGTTTTGATGCTGCAATTTGTTGGCTACCTATGGAATCCATTGCGGCCAGGACGCGTTTTTGACCAAAGTGGATATTTCTCCGATGCTCATATCATACAACAGAATGTCCGGTTGGTACTGACCTTTTAAGGGCGTGCGTTGAAAAAGAAGTTTTGTGCCGCTGGAGTCCCAACTGTAAAAACCGTCGGTGCTATCAGGCTGACTGGGAATCATCGGGCCGCCAAGCATGGCCAGGGTCACAATCCAGATGCTGGAAGCGGTGCTGCCGTCTTCGGGGCGCAGGCCGAGCGCGATGTATTTGCCGTCTGGCGCCCAGGCCGGGACGTTGTAGAACGAGTCGTAGGTTTTGCCACCCATGAATGTGGTGTACTCGCCGGTAGCGAAATCGGCCAGTTTGACAGCCGTGCGCGGGCCGAATTCGGTGCTTTCGATGTCAACGTAAAACATCTGCCTGCCATCCGGCGACCAGCCACCGTAGTGCCCGCTGACCGAGGCAAGAAAGGTCTCTTCGCCGCTGGCAAGTTCCAGCACGCGCACACCGTTATTGAGCGAGTCGTACATGGCCAGGCGGTTTCCGGCGGGCGACCAGGACGGCCCGTAGCCGATGATTTGCGAATCGGCGTATACCTGGCGGGTTTGGTTGGCGGAGAAATCAAGCAGCCAAACGCGCGGCGCGCCCAACCCGCCCGTGATTCCGAGGGCTTCGCGGTTGTAGGCCAGCAGGGAGGCATCCGGCGACCAGGAAGGGTTGGAGCAACGGTCGGGGCCGCAATCGAGCAGCAGGGACAGGTTTTGTCCGTCTCGCCCGATTTGCCACAGGCTAAATCCGCCCTGCTCGTTGCGCATGGAAAAGGCGATGCGCGTTCCGTCGCGGCTAGCCTGGAAGTCGAATATGCTGCCGCTGCTCTGGGTCAGTTGACGATTGTCTGAGCCGTCCTGGTTGATGCGCCAGATTTCACGTTCGCCTTCCTCGTTGGGCATGTACAGGATGGCGGGCGGGCGGGCGTTGAAATCGAGCCGTTGTTCGACCCGGCTGCGCTCGCCATTTTGTCCAAGTTCGCCGGGCTGGATGACGACCCGGTAGGTTTGCCCGGCTTCAAAGGGGGTGGCGGGACGAAAGCGCAATCTCGTGCCCGATTCGCTCTCCCACACGCCCCGGACTGGAGGCTGGATACTGATTGCGACCTGCGCCACTTCAGCCCGGATTGGCGCGCTGAACTCAATCGTCAGCGGGCCCCACACGCCCGGCCTGCTATCGAGCAGGATGACCTGCAACCCGAACGGGTTGCCGCTCAGGAGGAGCAGCCCGGTCAGGGCCGACAGGGCGGCGATGAGGATGAGGGCGGTTTTGTCGAGGCGGGAAAGAGTCATTGGAATGAAAGGCCGCCTGAAGGCGGCGGTACTTGTTATGGAAACAAATATGGCTGGGCGGGGACTTCGACCTGGCGGACGGATTCGGCCACGATGAGCGGAATTCTGCGCCCGTCCTGTTCAATGATTTGAATTGGGCCTTTGACCTGCACCCATTCGTCCACGCCCAGACTGGTATTATCCGGCCATTCGACCTGCATACCGAGGGCGAAGGCGTCGGCCACGCAGCAGGTGACGGCAAAGCGGCTGGCGATGAATCTGTTTTCAGACAGGCGCGGATCGCGGTAGACGAATCCGATGACATTGGCGGTTTCGCCTTCGTATTGGTCGAGGTCGGTTTGGGTGTTGAAGATGCGAATCCAATCCAATACGGTGCGCTGGTCGGGTCCGGTTTGCAGCAGCATGGGCGAGAGGTCGCCGGAGACGAGCGCGCCGCTGACGGTCACACCGCGGCTGGATGCAGCCTCGGCACCCAGGGGCCGGGCGGGGATGAGGAAACCTATCAGCAGGGGTAAAAGCAGCAGGAGCAGCGGCCAGGGCGAGGGCTTGGCATGGTCCGCGTGGTGATGGTCGGGGCTGTGGAGGTGGCCGGGGTCGTCGTCCGCGCTTTGGGGGCGGGAACGTCTCAATACGTCCAGCATATTGGCGCCCAGCGCGAGGAGAATCAACATGCCGAGCACGGTCAGCCAGGCGAAGCGGACGTTGATGTACAGGTAAAGTTTTCCGCTTGAAATCAGGTTGAAGAGATAGAAGCCGATGCCGAGGGCCAGCAGGGCTTGCAGGCGTTGGTAAGTTCTTGGGTTCATAGGCCGGGCAGGGTGTAGTTGACGATGATTCCCGCCAACAGGCTGAGCAGGGCGGGGATAACGATTAAATAGATGAGCGGGCGTAGTTCGAAGACGCGCGCGTACATCAGGACGGCTTTGATGTCGACCATTGGGCCGAAGACAAGGAAGGCCAGAATTGCGCCGGGACTGAAGATGCCGACGAATCCGAGGGCGACGAAGGAATCGACGGTGGAGCAAATCGAGAGAATGACGGCCAGGGCCATCATTGCCAGGATGGAAACGATTGGCCCTTGCCCAATGGCGACCAGCAGGCTCTGGGGGACGAAGGTCTGCATGGCGGCGGCCAGGGCTGCGCCGATGACCAGGTAGCGCCCCATTTCAAAGAATTCTTCCAGGGCGATGGTCAGCACGTTGCGCCAGCGCTCGGCCAGGGGCGGTTTTTGGAGTGGCGCGGCGATTTGCAGGTTGGCAGGGATGTATTCAATGGTGCTGACCGGCTTGAGGGCTTCGAGCGGGCTTTTGGCCGTCGAGAAGACCATGCCGGTGCTGACGGCGATGCCGAAGGTCAGGATGAAGCGCAGGGCGAGCATCAGGCCAAATCCGAAGGCCGAGGCAGTGGCGAAGAAGACAATCGGGTTGATGACCGGGGCGGCCAGCAGGAAGGCCACGCCCGCGCTGAGCGGCAGTCCCTTGCGAAACATGCGCCGGGTGAGCGGAACCGTGCCGCACTCGCAGACCGGAAAGATGATTCCAAGCAAACTTCCCAAGATGGTTCCGGGCAGGGCGCGCTTTGGAATCAGGCGCAAGAGCATATCGCGCGAAAAGAAGACTTCGACCAGGCCGGAGGCCAGGGTTCCGAAAAGCAGGAACGGCACTGCCTCGACGAAGATGCCCAGGAAGATGGCCGCAAAGTCGGTGATGCGGTTGGCGAGCAGGAACCACAGTTCAGGGGGAAAGGTTGCCAGGATGACCAGCAGGGCCAAAAGGAAAAACCACTGGCGGGGGATGCGGCGTATGGCAGGGGAGGTTTGCATTTGATTTACCGGTAAGTTTTTAATGCAGAGTCGCGGAGACGCAAGGGGCGCAGAAATTTTGGAGAAAGAACTCTGCGACTCACTCTCTCTGCGACTCTGCGTTAAGGGTTTCCAACGCTTTCAATCGTGGATGTTCGGCATATACGCCGCGGTAGCGTTCAGGCAGCAGAGCGGCGATTTGGCACATGATTTCGTCGGTGTAGGTTTGCAGGGTTTCATCGCGGTTTTCGCGCGGAATGGGCGGCAGCGTGAAGGGTTTGCCTGCTGTGAGTGTGACGGGTGATTTTCGCAGGCGCTTGATGTTGCCCAGGATGACCTTGTCCTCCGTGCCGGTGATGGCGACCGGCAGGACCGGGAAACCAGAGCGGGCGGCCAGGTAAGCGACGCCGGGTTTGCCTTCGATGAGCGCGCCGGTTTTGGAGCGCGTCCCCTCCGGGGCGATGACCAGCGAGTTGCCGGTGTCCATCAGGGCAATCATTTTGCGCAGGGCTTTCAGGTCGGGGTTGAAGCGGTCAACGAAAAGAAAGTTCAGGTTACGGGCCAGCCAGCGCACAAAGGCGTTTTTCTCCCATTTTTCACCGACCGGGATGAACATGTCGAAGCGGTCAAAAATGTAATGGAACATGGCAATGTCAATAACGCCGATGTGGTTGACGGCCAGCACAAACGCGCCCGATGACGGCACATTTTCGTAGCCGTGAATTTCAAAGCGGGCGATGCGGTTGAAGACAAAACGGATGAGTCCGCGCACGAAGTTACGCATGGTCGGCGGTTTCCTCCAGAATTTCTTGCAGGCGCGGATGCTCACTGTACACGCCGCGATAACTATCCGGCAGCAGGGCGGCAATCTGGCACATGATTTCGTCGGTTTGTTCTTGCAGCACTTTGTCGCGGTTTTTGCCTTGTGGCATCTCAAGATGCATCAATTTCCCGGCGAAACCGACGATGTGGATGCGGCGGAAACGTTTTAGTTGCTGGACGACGGAACGGTCTTCTGTGCCAGTCAGGGCCACAGGCAAAATCGGATAGCCGCTTTTGGCGGCCAAATAGGCGACGCCCTGTTTGCCGGGCTGCAAAGTTCCGGTTTTGGAGCGCGTCCCTTCCGGGGCAATCACCAGCAGTCCGCCTTTTTTCATACGGTTGAGCATTTCCCGCAGGGCGTGGAAGTCGGTCTCGAAGCGGTTGAGCCAGACGGCGTTAACGGCCCGTCCGATGGCGCCAAAAAGGATATGATTTTTATACTTTTCGGCTACCGGTAGAATGAAATCATCCCGGTCGAACAGGTACAGCAACAGAGCGGTATCCAGCCGCCCAAGATGGTTGGTTGCCAGGATGTAATTGCCTTCGGGGATGTTTTCTGCGCCTCGAACTTCAATCCGTGCAATCAATTTCATAATAGCGCGAACCAGGAAGCGGACAAATTTGAATTTCATGCGCTCAATTTTACAATAGAATGTCCCTGCTCACAAAGTGAAATAAAAAGTCCTGCCCGCTACGGCAGGACTTGGATTTCACCGACTTGTTTTACGAACCGTAAGTCTCAAAAATTCGCTTGAAAGTTTCAGCGTTTTCGCGCGAAATATCAACCAACTCGAACCCGACATAGTAACTATTGGGCGAAATCTGGTCTGATTTGCACCATTTGCTGCGGGCATTAAAACTCATGGAAGATTTAAGCGAAATTGAGCCAGTCAGGGTCAGGGTAAGACTGAGCACTTTTCCTTCAGGGATTGGAGAGGTCGTGTCAATTTTGAATCCATCCTTGCTAATATCTGCAAGGTGTCCTACCAGTTCTCCGGTTTTATTATCAACCAGCGGCATATAATAGCCAAACCTGCGACGTTCAGCGTTGCGTCTTTCTTGCATGGCTGTCTCCTATAATCAATGATGTGCGAAGAAGGCTAGACAAAACAATATATACCAGTATAGAGCAAATTAGCCTAAAAATCAACCTGTTACGGAGTTCTTCATGTAAAATTGAAAGCAGGATTTTATCTCGCTTTATAACAGGATGTGTGACCCCTATGACTAAACGCCTAATCGTAGTTGCCGGGAACATTGGCGCGGGCAAGACTTCACTCACTGAGCGAATCGGCGCGCGCCTTGGCTGGACGACCGGATATGAATCGGTTTCAGACAATCCCTACCTGCCCGATTTCTATGCCGACATGAAAGCCTGGTCTTTCCACCTGCAAATCTATTTTCTCGGACACCGCGCCCGCCAGTATCTCGACCTGGCCGGGGATTCCCGCTCCGTGATTCTTGACCGTTCAATTTACGAAGACGCCTATATCTTCGCCCGCGCCCTGCATCACCTCGACAATCTGGGCGAACGCGATTACCTGGCCTACCGCCGTCTGTTCGACCTTGTGGTGGACAGCCTGCCCGCCCCGAACCTGCTGATTTATCTCAAAGCTCCAGTCGAGGTGCTGATGGAGCGGATTCGCCGCCGGGCGCGCGGTATGGAAACCGGTATTTCTACCGAATACCTTTCCCTGCTCGACACATTCTACGACGAATGGCTGGCTTCCTTTGATTTGTGCCCGGTGCTGACCATCCGCACTGACAACCTGGATTATGTCCACCAGCCCCAGGCGCTGGATATCGTCCTGGAGCGCATCCAGGACAAGCTGGCAGGCAAGGAGATTGTTGAATTATGAGCAAGATACGCTTCGAGCCGATGACCGATAACGATTTCCAGATGTACCTGCGCAAAGTTGTCCCGGAATATGCAAGCGAATATGTCCGCGCTGGCAGTTGGCACGCCGATGAAGCCATGTCCCGCGCGCGGGACCAGTTCCAGCGTATTTTCAATCACGGTCCGCAAACACCCAACCAGACTCTTCACACCGTTTGGGATGCCGAGAAAAACGTCAAGATTGGCATGTTGTGGCACACCCTGGATGCTTCACGCAAACGCAAGACGGTTTTCCTGTCCGATTTTTTCATCTTCTCAGAATTTCGCCGCAGGGGATATGAAGACCAGACCCTGGCTGCGCTGGAAGCCGAGTTGCGTGTGCAAGGTGTCGAGCGCGTCGAGTTGAACCTGTTCTGGCACAACGAGGACGAGCGCGCCATGTATGAAAAAACCGGCTTTGCGCCGGTCAGTATCTACTACGGAAAAAATTTAGACTGATTGCGCTACTCCTGCGCGTTGGGCCAGCATAAACAGGCCTGCGCCTGCTATCAAAACCAGCCCAATAATCAGATACATTTCTGCTGGGGGAAATCTTTGTAAGAGCAGACCGCCGGTCAGCCCGCCCAGCGCGGCCCCAAAGCCCATTAAGGTGCTGCTGAACATTCCCTGCGCGCTGGCCGATAATCCTGGCGGCGCGGTTTTGTCGGCGTACGAGACGCCCGCAATCCAAATGATTGGGAAGGTAAAGCCATGCACCAGTTGAATGAGCAAAATTTGCCATTCCTGGGTGACGATTGCATACGCTATCAGGCGCAGGCCAATGACAACGATTGCCAGAATCAACAACCCGCGTGGGTTAAACCGCCTCAGGAACCGGCTGGCGAAGAACATGACCGGAATTTCGGAGAGCGTCGAAATAGTCAGCGCCAGTCCCATCACCGTCTTGCTCATGCCCATTGATTCCATGTAAACGAACAGGTAACTGTTGATGGTCGCCATGCCCAGTCCGCCAAGCAAGACCATGCCGAGGAAAAACATCCAGTGACCGCTGGTGAGCAGGCTGCGCATCCCGGCCCGGAATTGAATGCCGCTCGGCTGTTTGGGAAATTTAAGAGCCAGCGCGGTCAGCAGGGTAATGCTCATGCCAATCGCATAGCCATAGAAAGGCCAGGCCATTCCGAAGCGTTGAATTACGGCCCCCGCCAATAATGCCACACTACCCCAGCCGACTGCTCCCCACATCCTGATTGTTCCGTAGCGGTCCTTGTTCTCGCCCAGCATTGTCATCGTGGCCGCATCGGCCAGCGAGACGATTGGCGCGCCGAAGAAAGCGAACAGTACAACCAGGATGAACAGGCTGTAAAATTCCTCGGAGCGCGACATCAGCAGGGAGGTCGAGATGACGGCAAGGATGGTGAACACCATGACGGCTTTGTGGCGGCGTGTGCTGTCTGCCAGCCCGGTCCAGAAGGGCGCGCCAACCAGCGTGATGAGCGGAGCAACGCCGGTCAGCAAGCCAATTTGGGTACCGCTGAATCCAATGCTCTGATAGTACAGCGCAAGGAAAGGCATCAGGAAACAGAGCGCGCCAAAGAACATGAAATAAAACGCGGAAGGAAAGAAAAAGGTTGGCATATGAAGGCAGGCAGGCTAAATTTGAGCGAGAAAAATCCCGCAGGCTTGTTTTACCTGCGGGATTTTAAGCACTTTGTGGAAAATTGGCTAGAGCAGGTCTTCCATCAGATTCATCGGCACGGCGGCCAGGCCGACGATGCCGGGGCCGGTATGCACGCCCAGCACAGGTGAAATACGATTCGTTTCGATTTTGGCAACCTTCAGGCGTTCTTCGACCATGTCAGATAGCATGTCGGCGCCTTGTTGGAAGCGTCCGTGCAGTATTGTCACCCATAACGGGGTTTTGTCATAAATGCTCAGGACGTGACTGGTCAGGATTTCGAGCGCGGCGGGGATGGTGCGCGCTTTGCCAACTGTGCTGTATTTACCGTCTTCGTGGGCGACATGGATGACCGGCTTGAGTTTGAGCAGCGACCCCATCAGGGCTTGCACGCGCCCGATGCGTCCACCACGCGCCAGGTATTCGAGTGTTTCCAGTGTATAGATGACCTCGGTGTTGGCGCGGATTTTTTCCATGCGCTCCTGAATTTTGTCCATCGTCCAGCCGGCTTTTTGACCGAGGGCCGCCGCAAGCACCTGGAATCGCTCGCCGCCAGATAGCGTCATCGTATCCCAGAAGTGAACAGTGGCCGCATCCCCGGCCTGTTCCCCGCCGACCTGTGCCGAGTTGAGGGTGCCGCTCAACCCCGACGAGATATGAATGGAGAAAATTTCCTTGTTGGCTTCAGCAAGTTTGCGGTATAGTTCTTCGAATAAACCGCTCGAGGGCTGGGCTGTGGTCGGCACCACCGGACGCATGGCTTCAAGGCGGTTGTAGAAATCGTCTGGGCTGATATCCTTGGCGTTTATTTCTTCTTTGGGAAACTGGATAAAAAGAGGCGCTTCGGTGATGTCAAGTTCTTCAACCTCACTGGGCAGCATATCGGCAGCGCAATCGGTTACAATTTTCATTAGTTTTGCCTTTCAAGTGGAGATTTGGAGTTTGCAGATTGTAAATCTTGATGATTACAATTATATGAGTAAATGGTTTGCCTGAACCTATCAATCACCTAACTGTACTGGCGGCTAATTTTTGCGGTTCTCTGAAAAGAGTCATTTTACGATTGCCGAAAATTGAGCAAGAGGAAGTAAAATATTCCGGCAGGTTGGTATACTCAGTAGAACATGAATATTTTGCAAAAATCGGGATTTCTTCCAACTTTCGTAAAGTACCGAACCTGTTTTTTTGAACCTTAACGACCGCGAAAGAAATGTTTTAAGATGGGATTGACAGAACTGTTTGTTTTTGGAAATAAATTTTAGGAGAAAAATTTTGAAACTTGCGCGTGATTATGTTGGATTGTTGCTCTTCACTACTGTAATCATCACTTTGGACCAGTGGACCAAATGGTTGGTGCGTGAAAATATTCCTTTTATGGGAACCTGGCTACCGGATGGGATGGAGTGGTTGTCACCTTATGCCCGTATCGTGCATTGGTACAACACAGGTGCAGCCTTTGGCATGTTCCAGGGCTATGGCTGGGTTTTTACCATGCTTGCCTTTGTTGTTACTGCGTTGATTCTTTTTTACTATCCGCGCACCGACCCGGAAGATTGGTGGCTGCGCCTGGCGATGGGCATGCAGATGTCCGGCGCGCTTGGCAACGTGATTGACCGCCTGACCCTCGACTGGAAAGTGACTGACTTTGTCTCGATTGGCAATTTCCCGGTTTTCAACGTGGCTGATGCCAGCATTACCCTGGGCGTGGTAATTTTACTCATCGGGGTTTGGTGGAAGGAGGGCCGTCATAGTCATGAGTCTGGCGAAGATGAGATTGCCGATGATGAAGTTTTAGCACAATCCGTCCCTGAAGAGGAGCGCGGCTTGTCAGAAGAGACAGTGGACAATGGCCGACCGGATTGAGACTTTTCGTTATCAGGCTGATTCTCCTGAGCGTCTTGACCGCTTCCTGGTGGACTGTCTGCCTGAATTTTCGCGCGCCCGTTTGCAGGGGCTGATAGCGGATGGCTTTGTCTGGGTGGATGGTTCACCCGCCAAAAAGTCGGGGCAGGCCATCGAAGCCGGGGCGCAGGTTGAGGTGCGTATCCCGCCTCCCAAGCCGACCGGGCTGGTTGCGGAGGAAATCCCCCTGGATGTCGTTTTCGAGAATGACGACCTGCTTATCATCAACAAGCCGGCGGGGATGGTCGTGCATCCGGCCGTCGGGCATGAGCGCGGCACGCTGGTCAATGCTGTGCTGGGGCATGACCCGGAGATTGAAGGCATCGGCGGCGAGGAACGCCCCGGAATCGTCCATCGTCTTGACAAGGATACCAGCGGCCTGATTGTGGTCGCCAAAAATGACGCCGCCATGCGCTGGCTGCAGGAACAGTTCCGTCAGCGCACGGTCAGGAAGACCTATCTCGCGCTGGTGGACGGCGCGCCCCCGACTCCCACCGGACGGGTGGAAGCCTCCATCGGGCGCGACCCGCGAGACCGGAAGAAGATGGCGGTCACCGCCCCGGCCAAAGGGCGCGAAGCGGTCAGTGAATATCGCACGCTGGAAACTTTCCGTGCCCATACCCTGCTCGAGTTCCATCCGCTGACCGGGCGCACCCACCAGATTCGCCTGCATTGTGCCTTTCTGGGATGTCCGATTGTTGGCGATACGCAGTATGGGCACCGAAAACTATCCGTTCAAATCAAGCGCCATTTCCTGCACGCTTTCCAACTCGAAATTACCCTGCCTGGCGAAGACGAGCCGCGTGTTTTTGAAGCGGCATTGCCGGTGGAGTTGGAGATGATGTTGGATGTGATACGCGGATGATGTACGAAATTTGACCTACGGGCGGCTTTTCGCCGCCCGTAGG